>JAGVJS010000149.1 GCA_020051025.1 Sphingobium sp.
AGACCGAGGCGATCTTCGAAGGCTGGATGGTGGACTTCGCCCGGCGCGAAGTCACCGCGCCCGGTGGCGAAGGGGTGGACCTGACTGCGGCGGAATTTTCGCTGCTGTCGGTCTTTCTCGATCATCCCCAGACGGTGATCGCCCGCACTCGCCTGATGGAGCTGGCGGGTGTGCGCGACACCCCCTCGTCGGACCGTAGCATCGACGTGCTGGTCAGTCGGCTGCGGCGCAAGCTGGGGGAGGGCGGCCGTCCCGCGCCGATTGTTACTGTGCGCGGCGTTGGATACATGTTCAGCGCTGTGGTTGACCGGCGCTGACCGGCAAAGGATTGCGCAAAACCGCCATTTTCGCGGTTTTGCGCCATTCACGCTGCTTCATTAGCCAGAAATAGTTTTTAACAATCCCGCTGCGCCGCAGCAAAAACCCATGTCTATCCTTCAAACTATACCGGTCCGCCCCCGGCCGGCAGATAGTGATTCAAAGAAGAGGATAGTCTCCATGAACGAGCTTATCGGTCGCGTTTTCGACTTTGAAACCAAGGTCTACCCCAGCGAAAGCACCCTTTACAATCAGTTGGCCAACCATGGCCAAAGCCCGAAGGCGCTGATGATCTCTTGCGCGGATTCGCGCATCGTGCCCGAACAGATCATGCAGGCTGCGCCCGGCGACCTGTTCGTGTGCCGCAACGCCGGCAACATCGTGCCGCCCCATGCCAGCCAGCTCGGCGGCGTCACCGCGACGGTCGAATATGCCGTCATGGTCCTGGGTGTGCGTGATATCATCGTGTGTGGTCATAGCGACTGCGGTGCCATGAAGGCGCTGGCCACCAATGCCGACCTGACCGCCATGCCCAACGTCGCCGCCTGGCTGCGTCACAGCCATGCCGCACAGAAAGTGTGCGCCGAAAACTATCCCGCCGACCTGAGCGACGCCGACAAGCTGCGCAACATGGCGCTGGAAAATGTCGTGGTGCAACTGGCGCATCTGCGCACGCATCCGTCGATCGCGTCGGGCATCGCTCGTGGCGAAATCGCGCTGCACGGCTGGTATGTCGACATTCATGCCGGTCAGGTGCTCGGCCTTGACGGCGAAACCGGTCGCTTCGCGCCGTTGCGTGAAGGCCAGCCGATGCCGGTCGCTCTTCCCCAGGGTCGTCGCCTTGCCGGCGAAACCCTCTATGCCCAAGCGGCGGAGTAAATCATGTTAAAGGCTCTTTCCGGCGGCAATTTCGGCCGCGACTTCACGGCGTCGATCGTCGTCTTCCTGGTGGCCATGCCGCTTTGCATGGGCATCGCCATCGCCTCTGGCGTGCCGCCGGAAAAGGGTCTGATCACCGGCATCATCGGCGGCATCGTCGTCGGCCTGCTGGCGGGTTCGCCGTTGCAGGTCAGCGGTCCGGCCGCCGGCCTGGCCGTCATCGTCTTTGAAATCGTGCGCGAACAGGGGCTGTCGGCCCTGGGTCCGATCCTGATCCTGGCGGGGGCGATTCAGGTCGTTGCCGGCCTGATGAAGGTCGGTGGCTGGTTCCGCGCCATTTCGCCGGCCGTGGTTCACGGCATGCTGGCGGGCATCGGCGTGCTGATCGTGGTCGGTCAGTTCCATGTGCTGTTCGACGACAAGCCCTTGTCCAGCGGTCTGCACAATCTGATCGCCATGCCGGGCCAGATACTGGGCCTGTCGAACGGCGACGCCGCTACTGCCTTTGCGGTCGGCCTCGTCACCATCTTCGGCATGCTGGGCTGGGAGAAGTTCCGCCCCGCATCGATGAAGCTGGTGCCGGGCGCGCTGGTTGGCGTGGTGTTGGCGACGATCGTTGCCTTCGCACTGGGCCTGAACGTCGCCCGCGTCGTCGTGCCGGAATCGATCGTCGCGGCGGTCAGCCCGCCCGAACAGGGCTTGCTGGCGCAGCTGTTGAACCCCACCGTCATCACCACCGCCATCGCCATTGCCTTCATCGCCAGCGCCGAAACTTTACTGTCAGCTGCGGCGGTCGATCGCATGCATGATGGTGTGCGCACCAACTATAACAAGGAACTGAGCGCCCAGGGCGTTGGCAACCTGCTCTGCGGCTTTGCCGGTGCACTGCCGATGACCGGCGTGATCGTTCGCTCCTCCGCCAATGTGCAGGCCGGTGCCAAGACCCGCATGTCTGCGATCCTGCACGGCGTCTGGATCCTGGGCTTTGTCGCTCTGCTGCCCTGGCTGCTGCGCGAAATTCCGATGGCGGCGCTGGCCGGCATCCTGGTCATCACCGGCGTTCGTCTGGTGAGCGTGGCGCACGTCAAGCATCTCTTCCACCTCTATGGTCCGCTTCCCGCGATCGTATGGGCAGCGACGCTGATCTGCGTCGTGGCGACCGACCTGCTGACCGGCGTGCTGGTGGGCATCGGCCTGTCGATGCTGGAACTGCTGCCCCACGCGACTCGTCTGCGCCTGAAGGTGGAGGAAGAAAGCCGTGGGGAGGCGCATGAAGTGGCGCTGCGCGGCACCGCCACCTTCCTCAGCCTGCCCAAGCTGTCGGCTAAGCTCGAATCGCTGCCGGCCGCCGGTCTCGTCATTCTGAATGTCGAGCGGCTGGGCCATATCGACCATACCTGCGCGGAAATGCTGCGCGAGTGGGTCGATCGCCGTCGCGGCGCCGGTGCGCCGGTGGAATATTTTGGCGCAACCGGACGGATGCGTCAGCTGGTCGCCTGACCCCCTCATAAAATAGGCGACGATCTGAACCGCCATGCCTGCTCCCAGGCATGGCGGTTTTTTTAGTTCCATAGGGTGCCAAAGCTGGCTTGGCGCGCAGTGACTGTGCTTTTTGTGCGACACAATGGACGCAAAACCCTTCGCAGTTGCGAGAGAGGCTTTACTTTAAACCCCCAGCGCATACTTCTTGGCCATCCGCTGGCATCGGGGGCGATCAAAACAGATCCCCGGGCGGCGGATGCAGGACGGAACATTCCAACGTAAAAGGGGAATGTTCATGAAGTACCAAATCGCCTGTGCCGCCCTCGCGCTCCTCTCCAGCGTCCCGGCCTTCGCACAGGAAGAACCCGCCAGCCCCATCACCGTTTCCGGCAGCGTCGGTCTTGTCTCCGACTATCGCTTCCGTGGCGTGTCGCAGTCGGACAAGGCCATGGCCGTGCAGGGCGGCATCACCGCCACGCATGAAAGCGGCGCTTATGTCGGCACCTGGGCATCGAACCTGGCCGGTTGGGGCACCTTCGGCGGTGCCGGCATCGAACTGGACCTGTTCGCCGGCTATGCCGTGCCGCTCAACGAAACGACGACGCTGGACGTCGGCCTGACCTGGTACATGTATCCGTCGGGTGCAGATAAAACCGATTTTGCCGAACCCTATGTCAAGCTGTCGAGCCAGCTTGGACCGGTCAAGGGTCTGGTCGGCGTCGCCTACGCGCCCAAGCAGCAGGCGCTGGGCAAATGGTATAACAATTCGGTCAGCTATGCCTCCGGCATCCCCGACAATCCCGGCAAGAAGAACGACAATCTCTACACCTGGGCCGATGTCAGCGGTTCGGTGCCCAACACGCCGGTCAGCCTGAAGGCGCATCTGGGCTATTCGAAGGGCAATAGTGGCCTTGGTCCGAACGGCACCTCGGTCGCGCCGACCGGCAAATATATGGACTGGCTGGTCGGTGCGGACGTTGCCATCCCCGGCACGCCGCTGACGCTGGGCGTCGCCTATGTCGACACCGACATCGCCCGCGTCGAGGAAAATTACATCCGCCCCAATTTCGAGGTGGTGGACGCCGACAATGCCGGCAAGTCGATCGCGCGCAGTCAGATCGTCTTCTCGCTGACGGCCGCTTTCTGATCCGACGCTTTCGCGTTGCTTGAAAAGGGCCGGTCCGACACCCCGTCGGGCCGGCCCTTTTCGCTGTCGTGACAAATTGTTGCTTCAGTCGCGATTGCCCCGTCGAACCTGGGGCGTGCGGTTGACCCCTGATCCGGCGGGGCCTATCTCCAGCCTATGACATTTCGTGCGCTGACGCTTTCATGACCGCCCCGTCGATCATCCTCGTCGAAGACGATCCGCCGCTGCGTACGCTGACCGCCCGTGCGCTCCAGGAACATGGCTATCAGGTGCGGCCCGCATCCTCCGGCCCGGAAATGTGGGTGGCCTTCGATGCCGGCCCGGTCGACCTGGTCGTGCTGGACGTCATGCTGCCGGGCACCAACGGCATTGACCTGTGCCGCCAGATCCGCCGCAAGAGCGATGTCCCCATCATCTTCATCAGCGCCAAGGGCAGCGAGACGGATCGGATCGTCGGACTGGAACTGGGCGCGGACGATTACCTGCCCAAACCGTTCGGCACGCGCGAACTGATCGCCCGCATCCGCGCCATCCTGCGCCGCGTCGGCGTAGAGCGCGGCCCGGACGAACATCGCGAGAGCGAAGCCCATTTCGACGGCTGGAGCGTCAACTTCCCCCGTCGCGAACTGCGCTCGCCCACTGGCGCGATTGTCGAACTGACCGGGGCGGAGTTCGACCTGCTCGGCTCCTTCCTCAGCCATCCGCAGCGCGTCATCGCGCGCGAACGGCTGATCGAACTGTCGCGCACCCGCATGGGCGACAGTTCCGACCGCAGCATCGACGTGCTGGTCAGCCGCCTGCGTCGTAAGCTCTCCACGCAGGACAAGGGTGCGCCGATCACCACCGTGCGCGGCGTCGGCTACATGTTCAACGCAGAGGTCAGCCGCGCTTGAAACGGCAGTTCAGGGGATCGCTCGGCCTGCTGGGCCGGCTCTGCGCGATCCTGCTGCTGACGGTCACGCTGGAATTTGCGGTGGGCACGCTCGTCTATGAGCGGGCCAGCCATCTGTCCTTGCAGGATGACGAAGCGCGGCGACTGGCCGAACATCTGGTCATCGCGCGCAAGCTGCTGGCCGAACAGCCGCGCGGCGAGCGGCCGGCGCTGGGCCTGCAACTGACCACCGATCGCTATGACGTCCACTGGTCGCCGGCCGCGCCGCCGCCGCCGCCCTTGTCGCCCGAACTGGAGCGGATGCGGCGTCAGATCATCGACTGGGAACCCAGCCTGGAAAAGTCGGGCCTCTGGCTGCGCCTGACGCCGGGCCGCCATTCCGAAATCAATGGCGGGCTGCAACTGCATGATGGCAGCTGGCTCTATTTCGGCATGCACCATAGTGGCGGCAAATGGGCCTTCACCATCGGTCGCCTCGGGCTGGCGCTGATCCCGGTATTGGCGCTGCTGCTGGCGGGCCTGCTGCTGATCCGCCGGACGCTGGCGCCGCTGCGCGACCTGACCCATGCGACGCACAAGATCGGTCGCGGGTCGGAAGTGATCGTGCCGGAAGCGGGCACCAGCGACGTGCGCAACCTCATCACGGCCTTCAACGCGATGCAGGCGCGCATGCACCGCCTGATCGACGAACGGACGGAGACGCTGGCGGCGGTCGGTCATGACCTGCGCACACCGCTGGCCCGGCTGCAATTGCGGCTGGAACTGGTGAAAGACCCCGAAGTGCAGGAAGCCATGGGCGGCGACCTGGAGGAAATGGGCGCGATGCTGGAATCGCTGCTCGCTTTCCTGGGCGGGGAAAAGGATCCCGAACCGCCGGTCCGTACCGACATCGCCGTCAGCATCGCGACCATCGTCGATGCGTTCCAGGATCATGATCAGGACGTCGACTATAGCGGCCCGGACCATCTGGAGATGGAGGTGCGCGGCCTGTCGCTGCGCCGGGCGGTGCGCAACCTCATTGAAAATGCGCTCCATTATGGCGATCGTGCCCGCGTGTCGCTGGAGCGCAAGGGGCATGAGGTGCTGATCCGCGTCGATGATGACGGCCCCGGCATCCCGCGCGAGCGGCTGGAGGAAGTGCTGCGGCCTTTCTCTCGCCTGGACGATGCGCGTCAGCGCAACACGCGTGGGCTGGGCCTTGGCCTTGCCATCGTGCAGAAGGCGGTGACGGCAGAGGGGGGCCAGTTTCTGCTCGCCAACCGGCCCGAAGGCGGCCTGCGCGCCGAAATCTGCCTGTATTTGCCCAAATAGATTCGCCGCAGCTAAAAGAGAAACTGTTCGGCCCCAAGCAAAACTCGTTTATCGCTGTCCCCGTCACCACGCTATGCCCCCGGCAATAAGCGCATGAAGGCGAACAAGATGGCAGACCGACAGGGCGACGACCGCATCGTCGAGGGGTACTGGAACCTAGACAAGCTGGTCGCGGACCTCGGCGACGCGCGCAGCCGCTGGCGGCAATCGCAACGGCATCATGCCGAATATGGCACCGAAGGCTTCCCCTCACGCGATAATCTGGCGAAAATCACCCAGTCGCTTTGCGGCGCGCTCTTTCCTCTGCGCCTTGGCCCCAGTTTCGTACGCATTCACAATGAGGATGCCTATGTCGGCGAAACCCTGCAAACGGTGCTCAGTCGCCTTTACGGGCAGATCAGGCTGGAGCTCATCTATGCGCTGAAGGGTCAACCGAGCCAGGTGGTGGACGGGGAGGCTGCCCGCATCATCGCGGCCTTTGCCGACAGCCTGCCGGCGCTGCGCGAGTTGCTCGACACCGATGTGGACGCCGCTTTCCTGGGCGATCCCGCTGCGCGCAGCGTGGACGAGGTGCTGATCTGCTACCCCTCCATGCTGGCGATCATCCACCACCGGCTGGCGCATCGGCTCTATGAACTGGGCGTGCCGCTGGTGGCGCGGATCATTTCGGAAATCGCGCATGGCAAGACCGGAATCGATATCCATCCGGGCGCACGGATCGGTCCGTCCTTCTTCATCGACCATGGCACCGGCGTGGTGATCGGCGAGACAGCGATCGTGGGCGCGCGGGTGCGCCTCTATCAGGGCGTGACGTTGGGCGCGCGCAGCTTCCCGGCGGACGAGAAGGGCGCGCTGGAAAAGGCGCTTCCACGCCATCCGATTATCGAGGATGATGTGGTGATCTATGCCGGCGCGACGGTGCTGGGGCGGATCATCGTGGGCAGCCGGTCCGTCATCGGCGGCAATGTCTGGCTGACCGACAGCGTGCCGGCCGACTCCAATGTCAGGCAGGCCAAAGCCCATTATGAAGTGACCAGCCGCGTCCAGGTCTCCGCCCCCCATCGCGTCCATGCCCTGATCGAGGAAGCGACGGACGGGATCGGGGAGAATATCTGAAGTAAGATGACCTTATTGTGATCCGTTCGCTTCGAGCGAAGTCGAGAAGCGGCTCGCGCCGTGCTTACCGTTTCTCGACATGCTCGAAACGAACGGGCCGCGCCTTATTGCGCGCAGCTATCCCCATCGCCTGCGACCAGATCGAGGCAACGCCCGTCAATTTCATCCTTTGGCACCGGCAGCTTGATGAGGGCGGCCAGCGTCGGCAGGATATCCACCGTCTCGACGCCCAGCGGCTGTTCGAAATGCTGCATCCCCTTGCGCCAGAACAGGATCGGCACCCGGCGATCCGTATCCCAGGGCGAACCATGGGTGGCAACTGCGCCCATCACGGCGCTTTCCGGGATCGACATGACGCGCGGCTTGAGCAGCAGCAACAGGTCGCCCGACCGCGCGGGGTAGAAGCTGGCGCGCGCTTCCTGGATCAGGCTCCAGCTTTCCGGCGGGCCGGAGGGGGAGGGGGTGGCGGCGATTTCGGCCCTGGTGAAGACGGTCTGCACCTGCGGATGGGCGCGCAGATAGGCCAGTGTTGCGGCCTCCACCTTGGCGCGCTGCGCAGCGGTCAGCCCCTTGTCGAAATAGAGATCGCCGGCCGGGCCGTCGCCCCAGATGACCTTCTTGCCGGCCATGCCGACCTTGTCCGCAATGGCGGCGTTGAGCGCCTTGGGCGTCAGGGCCTTGTCCACGCGCTGCTCCATCGGCATCGCATTCAGCTGGTGCCGTTCGGGCAGGTCGTGGCCGCCATGGTCGGCGGTCAGCACGACGACATAGTCAATGCCGTCCTTGTCCAGCTTGGCGAAGAAGGCGCCCAGTTCGGTGTCCAGCCGGTTGATCTGGATGCAGCTTTCCGTGCCCTCGGTGCCATAGGTGTGGCCGACATAGTCGGTGGCCGACAGGCCGATCGAGATGATGTCGGTCTGCGCCTGCTTGCCAAGGCTCATGCTGTCGATCGCCGCCGCGGCGAAGGCCAGCGTCAGCGCATCCTGTTCAGGCGAAATGCGGAAGCCGTTATAATCCCCCGCCTGCCGCGCGAAGCGGCCGGTGCCGACAGAGCGATTGCCGGCCTGCACCGCAAAATCCTTCGACACGCACTGGGCGGGCAGTTCGAACCCGGCATTGGGCTGCGCCAGTCGTTGGGCGAACACCTCGTTCACCTTGGCCACCAGCGGCGGAA
This sequence comes from Sphingobium sp., assembly GCA_020051025.1. GTDB lineage: Bacteria > Pseudomonadota > Alphaproteobacteria > Sphingomonadales > Sphingomonadaceae > Sphingobium. Next base: position 8,320 of record JAGVJS010000149.1, read on the forward strand.
CCGACACGCCCTTGTAGCTGACATAGCCCTTGGACGAGAGCCACCAGGCCTGATCGGCGGTCGGTCCGCCCATCATGATCGCGGCGCGATCCTTGCCGGACACCGACACGACGCGGGTGGCGGGGTTGGCGATCTTCATCCGGCCGCCCAGCGTCGGCACCTTCAGGTGCAGATAGGAGGCTTCATAATGGTCGCTGTCGGTGCCGGGCTGATTTTCATCCTCGGCGCAATAGACATTTTTATCGTCGCGCTTGGCATCCAGGTCGAACCAGTTGTTGGCGATGATGCCGGTGCGCGACGGGCGGCTGCCGGTCAGGATGGTGGAATGGCCGGGGCAGGTTTCGGTCGCGGCATGGCTCTGGTAACCGCGCGGGAAGACCACGCCTTCGCTCGTCAGCCGCTTGAGGCCGCCGGTATAATATTGGCGATATTCGCTGAACAGGTCGGCGGAAAACTGGTCGACGCTGATCGCGACGATCAGCTTGGGCGGAGTCGCAAGCGTTGTAGCGGCAGGGGCAGGGGCAGGGGCCGGGGCCGCGCTTTGCGCCACGACCGGCATGACGGGGACCAGCGCGGTGGCAAGCAACAGGGCGGCGGCGACTCTTTTGACCATTATGTGATACCTTCTCATGCCTTGACGGCGGAATAGGAGCGACCTAGCCCCCTTGCATCCACGCGACCAGAGGCCCGATGCGGATTTTTCAAGTCATATTCATGACGCTTGCCCTGTTGGCAGGCCTGTCCATCGCCCAATCCCCTATGGCAACGGCGCAGAGCGCCTTTGGCGGCGGCGCGGCGCATATCGCGGCCCGGCTGGAGGCGGAAAGCGCGACTCCGAAAGCGGGGGAAGGCACGACCATCGCCTTTGCGATGGTGCCGGAACAGGGCTGGCACGGCTATTGGGAAAATCCGGGCGATGCAGGCCTGGGGATGCGTGTCGACTGGACCCTGCCCAAGGGTGTGACGATTGGTGCCTTGCGCTATCCGGTGCCCGAAACGCTGCTGATCTCGGGCCTGATGAATCATGTCTATGAAGGCCCCTATGCGGTGCTGGCGGACCTGAAGGTCGCGGCCGATATGGCGACCGGCACCCGCCTGCCGGTACGGGCGAAGGCGCAATGGCTGGCCTGCACCGACAAGGTGTGCGTGCCCGAAGGCGGCGACCTGACGCTGGAGCTGGTGGTCGGCGATGGGCAGGTCGTGGCGGC
>JAGVJS010000314.1 GCA_020051025.1 Sphingobium sp.
CTGGGCGACGCGATGGCCGGCCATGTCCGCGCTATCCTGCGCCATGGCGCCGCCGCGCTGCTCCTGACGCTCGCTCTGCCCTTCTTTCCCAAGGATGCGCTCGGCCATCTTGTCCTCGGCATTGCGCTGGGCGGCGCGGTGGCGTTGCTGTCCATCCATATTCTGAAGGGGCTGGCCATGCCACGCTGGGCGGTGGTGCCGCTCGCTCTCATCCTCTTCATCCTGATCGTGTCGGGCAGCGGCGGCGGCATCGCCCCGGTCAGCGAAATGCTGGACGGCATCGGCATGAATCTCGGCAAACGCCGCATCACCCTGCTCGGCCTGCTGTCCATCGCCGCCACCTGCGTCGCGCTCTTCGCCGCCGTCCGCCTCGCCAACCGGGTCATCGGCCGCTCGATCCAGAAGGCCGACGGCTTCGATCCGACGCAGAAATTGCTGGCGCAGAAACTCGCCGCCATCACCGTGATCGTCGCCGCCTTCTTCATCGGCGTCGACCTGCTCTCGATCGACCTCACCGCCTTCGCCGTCTTCTCCGGCGCGCTCGGCCTGGCCGTCGGCTTCGGCCTGCAAAAGACGTTCGGCAACCTGATCGCCGGCATCATCCTGCTGATGGACCGATCGATCAAGCCAGGCGACGTCATCGTCGTGGGCGACAGCTTCGGCTGGGTGAACAAGATCGGCGTGCGCGCCGTCTCCGTCATCACCCGCGACGGTAAGGAACATCTGATTCCCAACGAGAATCTGATGACGCAGGAGGTGGAGAACTGGTCCTATTCCGACCGCAACGTCCGCGTCCGCATCCCCGTCGGCATCGCCTTCGACAGCGACCTGAAACTGGCGCAACGCCTGATGCTCCAGGCGGCGCAGGAAAGCCCGCGCGTTTTGCGCAATCCCAAGCCCAATGTCTGGCTCACCGCATTCGGGGAGAGCCGCGTCGAACATGACATCCTCGTCTGGATCAGCGATCCCGAAGGCGGCGTGGGCAATGTGAAATCGGACGTGCTGGGCCGCGTCTGGCAGCTGTTCCGCGACCATGGCATCGCCATCCCCTATCCGCAGCGCGTCATCCATCAGGCGCAGGATCGGGACCAGCCGCCGGCCTGACTCGTTTCCGCACGATTACGGGGTCGCCTCCAACGCCCACTCTGCCTATATCGGCCTCATGTCGCCCATCATCCTCCTGTTGCTCTTCATTGCCACCGTCGCCGCGATGGAAGGCTTTGCCTATGTCATGCACCGCTGGGTGATGCACGGCCCCGGCTGGTTCCTGCATGCCAGCCACCATCGCCCCCGCACCGGTTTCTTCGAAGCGAACGACCTGTATTTCGTGATCTTCGCCATGCCCTCCATCCTGCTGCTGCTGGGCGGCGTGCAATGGGGCTGGGGCAGTTGGGCGACGGCGGTGGGCGCGGGCATCGCCGCCTATGGCGCCATCTATCTCGGCTTCCATGACATCATCGTGCATCAAAGGGTCCGCCATCGCTATGTCGCCCGCTCCCGCTACATGAAGCGCATCGTTCAGGCCCACCGCCTGCATCATGCGGTCGAAACCAGGGACGGCACCGTCAGCTTCGGCTTCCTGATCGCCCCCCACCCGGCCGACCTGAAACGCATATTGGCAGAACGCGGCCGACAGGGCGTGCGCGCCGCCAAAGGCCGGGAGGATGCGGCGGCGTAAAAGCTGATCGATGCGATCCAGCCTTGGATTTCCAGGACTTTGTCTTACATGGGGACCAGTTTGCGATTGATTCTTAACTGGGAGTCCTTCTGAATGTCCGCTACCCGTATCGAGACCGACAGCATCGGCGCCATTGAGGTGTCGACCAACGCCTATTGGGGCGCGCAGACCCAGCGCAGCATCGAGAATTTTCCCTTCGGCGAAACGGAGCGGATGCCGATCGGCATCGTCCATGCGCAGGCGATCGTGAAGCAGGCGGCGGCGCGGGTGAATGGAAAACATGGGCTGGACGGCCAGATCGTCGCCGCGATCGAGGATGCGGCGCAGGCGATCGTGTCGGGTCAGCTGGACGATCAATTCCCCCTGGTCATCTGGCAAACGGGGTCGGGCACCCAGACCAACATGAACGTCAATGAGGTGATCGCCGGCTTCGCCAATGAGCAACTGGCCGGCACGCGCGGCGGCAAGGCCCCGGTCCATCCCAATGACCATGTGAATATGAGCCAGTCGTCCAACGACAGCTTCCCGACCGCGCTGCATGTCGCGACCGTGATCGCCACCCGCGACCGGCTGATCCCGGCGCTGGAGAGGCTGACCGGCGCCTTGACCGCAAAGGCGCAGGCTTGGAGCCATATCGTCAAGATCGGGCGTACCCATACGCAGGATGCGACGCCGCTGACGCTGGGGCAGGAATTTTCGGGCTATGCGGCGCAACTGGTGAGCGGCCGGGCGCGGGTCGAGGGTGCGCTTAACGGCAATATCCGCAAGCTGGCGATCGGCGGCACGGCGGTCGGCACCGGCCTCAATGCGCCGGACGGCTGGGCGGACGATATGGTCGCGGCGATCAGCGACATTGCCGGCACCGATTTCGAAAGCGCGTCCAACAAGTTCGAGCAGCTGGCGGCCAAGGATGGCCTCGTCTTCTTCTCCGGCGCGCTCAATACGCTGGCGGTGGCGCTGACCAAGATCGCCAACGACATCCGTTTCCTGGGGTCGGGGCCTCGATCGGGGCTGGGCGAACTGGACCTGCCGGCCAATGAGCCGGGCAGCTCGATCATGCCGGGCAAGGTCAATCCGACCCAGTGCGAATCGCTGACCATGGTGGCGGCGCAGGTGATCGGCAATCATCAGGCCGTGACCGTGGGCGGTATGCAGGGGCATTTCGAACTCAATGTGTTCATGCCGCTGATCGGTGCCAATGTGCTGCGCTCCATCCATCTGCTGAGCGTGGGCATGGAAAGTTTCGCCGAACGCTGCGTCGACGGGCTGGTCGCCAATGAAGCGCGGATCGCCGAACTGGTGAATCGGTCGCTGATGCTGGTGACGGCGCTGGCGCCGGAAATCGGCTATGACAATGCGGCCGCCATCGCCAAACATGCGCACAAGAAGGGGCAGACGCTGAAGGAAGCGGGGCTGGAACTGGGGCTGGTCGATGAAGCGACGTTCGATCGATTGGTTCGCCCTGAAAATATGGTCTGAACTGGCGGAACCGGCGGGGCTGCGGTACATTAACCCTCTATGAAGAGGAAAGCCCCAACTCCCGCCGCACCGCTGGTGACGATCCGTCCGCCGAAAAAAGCCGGGCTGCTGCGAAAGGCGGCCCGTGTCGGCGCC
>JAGVJS010000369.1 GCA_020051025.1 Sphingobium sp.
CGGATCTCTCGGAGCTTCCGCCGGAAGAGGCCGTAACCCGGTTGCGCGGGGTCTGGTGGGATGACCTATTGCGGCGTCAGCGCACCGATTTCCCGCCGCCGCCCGGCTTTGCCGGCGATGCGACCAGCGATATCTATGATATCGACGATTATGCGCGCGACCTGACGCCGGAAGAGGCGGCGGAAGTGGAGGCCCAGCATGACGCCTGGCGCCTGCCCTATGAAATCGCCGCCGCGCAGGCGCGCGACGCTTATTTCGCCCGCATGCCGGCGGAAGCGGACGATGCGCAGGAGGATGCAGACGCAGAAACCGGTGCAGGCGCCATCCCTGTCCCGGCCTGATCCGCGCTCAGATATAGTCCTCCAATATGCTGGCGCTCAGCAGGATCAGGTTCAGCGCCACCAGCATCGCCACATTCCAGCGGCGATTATGGACGAACAGCAGGGCGATCAGCAGCGCGAACAGCGACAGCGCGCCGCCCGCATAGAAGAGGAAGCCGATATCCCCGGCCGGCCCCGCCGGCGCCTGGGGCAGCGGGTGGATCGCGTCCAGCACCCCCTGGCCGATCATCGTGGCGACATTGATGCCCAGCAGTCCGCCGATCACCAGCCGGTTCTGCCGGTCGTACCAGTCGTCGAAATCGGGCCATTGCTCTGGCTCGTCCGGGAAGATCAGCGAAGCGATCAGATGATAGACGCCCACGATCGCCAGCACGATCACCAGCGTCAGGTAACTGGCATCCATCTGGTCCCGCATGACATAGGCCGTGCCCCAGAAACTGGTCAGGTCCAGCATGACGAACAGGCCCAGCAACGGCGTCAGCCATCCAATCCGCACTGGCTTGGCCGCGCGTTTCAGCTTGAGCACCCGGGCGAAACCACCCAGCACTTCCGCGATGGCCAGGCCCAGCAACAGACCGAATACCGCGAACACCAGATCGAAAGCCGACATGCCCCATTTCCCCCACAGCCCATCGCAAGCCTAGCGGAAACCGTCGCACAGGCAATCGTCATCGGAACCCCATCCGGGCTGGCCGGTTATCTCCCCAAACCCACCATTGCCAAACGCACTATTGCAGGAGACCCTCATGATCCGCACCCTGATCTTCGGCGCCATCGCCGGCTATGTCGGCAAGAAGCTCTATGACGAAGGCAAACTGACCGAATTCAAGGACGACATCGTCGCCCGCTACGGCGAAGCGAAGGCGAAGCTGGAGGAACAGCGCGCCGACAGCAGCGCCGCGACCACGCCCGGCGCGCCGCTCGTCACGCCATCTGTTACCAGCAGTCGTCCACTGCCCAACTAATCTTTACCCCATCCGGCGGCTCTCAGTTCCCCCGCTCGCCGCCGGTCGCCGCCCGCTCGCCGCCATACCCCCCTCTCATGGCCGCGACGGGCGGCTTCTTTTTGGGAAACCATTGTCCCCTCAAAGGGTTCATCGGCAGACAGGGAGTTTAGAGGAGTATCCCATGCGCAAAGTGATCCTGACGGCGGCCATGCTGGCCATGTTGCCGCTCAGCGCCTGCATGTCCGACAATGGCGGTGGCGGCGGTTACGGCTATGACCGTCCCGGCGACCGCCGTGGCCCGCCACGCGGCCATCGCCGCCCGATCCGCGACAATGACCAGATCTACCGCGACCGCGACGGCCGTTACTATTGCAAGCGGGATGACGGCACGACCGGCACCATTGTCGGCGCCATAGCCGGCGGCGTGCTCGGCAATGTCATTGCCCCGGGCGGGTCGAAAACGCTGGGCACCATCCTGGGCGGCGCGGGCGGCGCCCTTGCCGGGCGAGCCATCGACAAGAATGACATTAATTGCGAATAACGACGCAGCCACCGCAGACAAACAAAAAGGGCGCGGGGAGTAATCCCCGCGCCCTTTCCTATCCTGAAAGGCCGGATTACAGCTTTTCCGTCAGTTCCGGCACAACCTTGAACAGATCGCCGACCAGGCCGATGTCGGCCACCTGGAAAATCGGCGCATCCTCGTCCTTGTTGATGGCGATGATGGTCTTGCTGTCCTTCATCCCCGCCAGATGCTGGATCGCGCCGGAAATGCCGACCGCGATATAGACTTCGGGCGCTACGATCTTGCCGGTCTGGCCGACCTGATAGTCGTTGGGGACATAGCCGGCATCGACGGCAGCACGCGAAGCGCCGACGGCGGCGCCCAGCTTGTCTGCCAGCGGGAAGATGGTTGCCTCGAACGTCTCGCCGTCCTTCAATGCCCGACCACCCGACACGATCACCTTGGCGCTGGTCAGTTCCGGCCGTTCCAGCTTGGCGATTTCAGCGCCCACGAAGGAGGAAAGCCCCTTGTCACCGGTAGAAGCGACTGCCTCGACAGTACCCGAACCACCCTCGCTCGCCGCCTTTTCAAAGGCGGTGCCGCGGACGGTGATGACCTTCTTGGCATCCTTCGACTTGACCGTCGCGATGGCATTACCGGCGTAGATGGGGCGCGTGAACGTGTCTTCGCTCTCCACCGACAGGATGTCGCTGATCTGCATGACGTCCAGCAGAGCGGCGACACGCGGCGCGATATTCTTGCCGTTGCTGGTGGCGGGCGCGACGAAGGCGTCGTGGCTGGCCATCAGTTCCACGACCAGCGGCGCGATATTTTCCGCCAGCGCATGGCCGAATGCCGCGTCGTCGGCGACATGGACCTTGCCCACGCTGGCGATCTTCGCCGCTGCGGCGGCCACGCCGTCCACGCCCTGCCCTGCGACCAGCAGATGCACTTCGCCCAGCTTCGCTGCGGCGGTCACGGCCGAAAGCGTTGCGTCCTTGACGGCGCCGCCTTCATGTTCAACCCAAACAAGAGCCTTCGTCATGCTGCCACTCCCAGAGCCTTGAGCTTGCCCACCAGTTCATCGACATCGGCCACCTTGATCCCGGCGGACCGCTTGGGCGGTTCGGAAACCTTGAGCGTTTCCAGTCGGGGGGCGATGTCCACGCCGTAATCGGCGGGGGTCTTGGTCGCCAGCGGCTTGGCCTTCGCCTTCATGATGTTGGGCAGCGACGCATAGCGCGGCTCATTGAGACGCAGATCGGTGGTGATGATGGCGGGCGTATTCAGCTTCACCGTTTCCAGACCGCCGTCGACTTCACGGGTGACGCTTACCGTGTCGCCTTCGACCTCGACCTTGGACGCGAACGTGCCTTGCGGCAGGCCCAGCAGCGCGGCCAGCATCTGGCCGGTCTGGTTGCTGTCGTCGTCGATCGCCTGTTTGCCCAGGATGATCAGGCCAGCGCCTTCCTCTTCCTGCACCTTGGCCAGCAGCTTGGCGACGCCCAGCGGCTCGACTTCATCGTCCGTCTGGATCAGGATGGCGCGGTCGGCGCCCATGGCCAGCGCGGTGCGCAACGTGTCCTGCGCCTTGGCGACGCCGATGGACACCGCGACGATCTCGGTCGCCACGCCCTTTTCCTTCAGACGGATCGCTTCTTCCACAGCGATTTCGTCGAACGGGTTCATGCTCATCTTGACGTTCGCCAGGTCAACGCCCGTCCCGTCCGCCTTCACCCGCGGCTTCACATTATAATCGATAACCCGCTTTACGGGCACAAGGATCTTCATGTTCAACATCCTCCATTATAAACGCCAATACGGGCGCGGGCGGACCGTTTCCGGTCCCCCCGCACCCTTTGGTGTATCGTTCAGGCGAGGTGGCGGATCAGGCCGCCTTCCTCACTTCCGCCACGATCTTCTTGGCCGCGTCGCCCAGATCGTCCGCCGGGACGATCGGCAGACCCGAATTGGCCAATATGTCCTTGCCCTGCTGAACGTTGGTGCCTTCCAGACGGACGACCAGCGGAACCGACAGGTTCACTTCCTTGGCGGCGGCGACGATGCCGTTGGCAATGATGTCGCACTTCATGATGCCACCGAAGATGTTGACCAGGATGCCCTTCACCGCCGGATCCTTCAGGATGATCTTGAAGGCAGCCGTCACCTTTTCGGTGGTGGCGCCGCCACCTACGTCCAGGAAGTTGGCGGGGAATTCGCCGTTCAGCTTGATGATGTCCATCGTCGCCATAGCCAGGCCCGCGCCGTTGACCATGCAACCGATGTTGCCGTCCAGCTTGATGTAGGCCAGGTCATATTTCGACGCTTCGACTTCGGCCGCATCTTCTTCGGTCAGGTCGCGCAGTTCGGCGATGTCCTTGTGACGGAACATGGCGTTGCCGTCGAAACCGACCTTGGCGTCGAGGACGAGGAGGTTGCCCTGCTCGGTCAGGGCGAGCGGATTGACTTCGATCTGCTCTGCGTCGGTGTCGAGGAACGCGGCGTAGAGCGACGCGGCAACTTTCGACGCCTGCTTGGCGAGGTCACCGGTCAGGCCCAGAGCGTTGGCGACGGCGCGGCCATGGTGCGGCTGGAAGCCCGAAGCGGGATCGACCGAGAAGCTGTGGATCTTTTCCGGGGTCGAGTGGGCGACCTCTTCAATGTCCATGCCGCCTTCGGTCGACACGACGAAAGCGATGCGGCTGGTGGCGCGATCGACCAGCAGCGCCAGGTAGAATTCCTTGGCGATGTCGGCGCCGTCGGTGATGTACAGGCGGTTGACCTGCTTGCCTGCGTCGCCGGTCTGGATGGTGACGAGCGTGTTGCCGAGCATGTCGGTGGCGTGCGCCTTCACTTCGTCCAGGTTGAAGGCGAGACGAACGCCGCCCTTCGCTTCAGGGGCCAATTCCTTGAACTTGCCCTTGCCGCGACCACCAGCATGGATCTGCGACTTCACGACATAAAGCGGCCCGGGCAGCTTCTTGGCGGCTTCAACGGCTTCTTCAACCGTGAAGGCGGCATGACCGGCGGCGATCGGCGCGCCATACTTGGCCAGCAATTCCTTGGCCTGATATTCGTGAATGTTCATGGGGCCTGCCCTTTCGCTGAAATCTGTGGTCAGCGGCTAAGCACAGAGAAAAGCAGGGCGCCAGAACATTTCGCAAAATCACTTTGCAAACTTGCAAAGTTTGTAAAGCCGATCGCGGCAGAACCGCGCCAATCCGCTCAAAATGCGCAGGCTATGGCGGACGCGCTGGTCACCGCAAAAATCTCCGTATCGCCTAGCGCGCGGACCTTATGGAGCAATGTGTCGATGCTCATCGCGCCACTGTGCGATTTGCGGAGCGAGGCGAGCGACTGGAGTTTTCGCAACTGCGTCAGGCTCAGGCGGTCGGCCATCCTCTCCGCCATGCAACCGGCCATGCGCGGCGACAGGCCAGCCTCCTCAAGCCCGGCGCGCAGCCGCGATTCGGGGGACAATCCGGTGCAGGCGGACAGGAGCAGGGCGGCGCAGGCGGCGACCGCCGAAAATCGAAGAATGGGCATCGCATTTCCATGGCCATGGACGGCGGAAAAGACAATCTATGGCAATCATCGCAAGGAAAGGGATCGAATGATGGATCAGATGTTCGCGGCCATGTCGCACCGCGTTGCCAGCTGGGCGGGCCAGCCGTCCGCCTTCGTTCTGGCGCTTGCGACCGTCATCCTGTGGCTCGTGACCGGGCCGATCTTCCATTATTCCGATACCTGGCAACTGGTCATCAATACCGGCACCACGATCGTCACCTTTCTGATGGTGTTCCTGATACAGAATGCGCAGAATCGCGACGGCTCCGCCATTCAGGCGAAGCTGGACGAACTGATCCGCGCCGTGGACGCCGCCCGCAACGATTTCATCGGTATCGAACATCTGACCGAGGCGGAACTTCAGCGCATCAAGACCGTATTGGAACGGGAATGCGGCGATGACGAAAATCATCGCCTGGCAATCGAAAGACTGATCGAGCGACGTTAATGCCGGCGATCAATGCGCCCGGATGATCAGCCGCTCATTTTCGCGGCGATGGGCGTCAATCCGATCGGTATAACTGCGGGCAAGGCTTTCATAAGCGTCGCGCCCCTGCTGGGATCGCGACCTCTGCGCCCGCATCAACGACACCTGCTGGCGGTGCAAAAGATAGTTTACATCCATCTCCATGTCGCCCTCCTCCCGTACAACCGTGTAGAGACTGGTCGATTGGCCAATGCCACTTTCGACTCGCAACATCAGCGCCCGCAGATTAGCACTGCCGCTCCCCGTTGGCGAACCCGCTCATCGCGTGGGCAAGGCGACCGGGCGCGCTATCCATCGCAGCACTATATAGCCCGACAAAGCCGACAGCAGCGATCCCAGCAATATGCCGCCCTTGGCCGCCTCCACCAGCGCCGCATCGACTGGAAAGGCGAGCGCGCCGATAAACAGGCTCATGGTGAAGCCAATGCCGCACAGCATCGCCATGCCATAGACCTGTCCCCAGCTTGCACCGGCGGGTCGCTCTGCCAGACCCAGTCGCACCACGCCCCAGACCGCCCCGAAAATGCCGATCTGCTTGCCCAGAAACAGGCCCAGCGCCACGCCCAGCGAAAGGGGAGCGAATAATCCAGTCAGAGCATCACCGCTTAGGCTCAAGCCAGCGTTGGCGAAGCCGAACAGCGGCACGATCAGATAGGCGCTCCAGGGGTGAATGGCATGTTCCAGCCGATGCAGCGGGCTGTCCACGGCATCGGGCGCACCCGGCGACGGACGCAGCGGCACGGTCATAGCCGCCAGCACGCCTGCGACGGTCGCATGGACTCCAGACAACAGGATCAGGAACCACAGGAGCAGGAAGCCCAGAAGATAGGGCCACAGCGCCTTCACACCCGCCCGGTTGCAGGCGAACATCAATGCCAGCACGACGACCGCCCCGCCCAGCGCCGCCAGATCGAGGCCATGGCTATAGAAAAGAGCGATGATCGCGACCGCGCCCATGTCGTCGACGATGGCGACGGCAGTCAGGAACAGCTTGAGCGACGCAGGCGCCCTGCTGCCCAGCAGCGCCAGCACCCCGATCGCAAACGCAATGTCGGTCGCTGCCGGAATCGCCCAGCCATTACGCAATGCCGGCTGCCCGACCGTTAGCAGCATGTAGATAATAGCCGGTACGGCCATCCCCGCCCCCGCCGCCAGTATAGGCAGCCGCCGCTTGCTCCAACTGGACAGCCCACCGTCCAGGAACTCGCGCTTGATCTCCAGCCCGACCAACAGGAAGAAGACCGCCATCAACCCGTCGTTGATCCATAGATGGGCGCTCATCGGCCCAATCCGCGCCGACATTGTCAGCCCCAGCGGCGCGTTCAGCGCTTCATGATACAGATGCCCTGCCGCGCCGGGCAGATTGGCCAGAATGATCGCCATCGCCGCCGCGATCATCAACAGGATCGCCCCGCCCGTCTCGCCGGTCAGGAAGTCCCGCAATGCCGATGGTCGCGCTCGTTTCATGTCAATTCCATTCAACATCTGCCCGTTTCGGACAAGATCATCGGTAATTCATGCCGTTTCCCAAAATCTTATGCGTAAAATCTGCAAAAGACTTGGAACCATGTGCTGCAAATGCCATCCTCTTCCGCATAGAGGGATGGGGGTCAAGTCTTGGAGGACATGTTGACCGCGGGCCTGCTGGTCCTGCATCGGGAAATCCTGCTGTTCGCCGTGGTCGGTTTGACGATTGGCGGGCTGGACGACTTGCTGATCGACCTCCTCTTCCTGCTTCGCCGCTGCTGGCGCAATGTGACCATCTATGCGCACCACCCGCGCATGACTACCGCCACTCTCCCCGCCTCATTACACCCCGGTCGCATCGCTATCTTCATCCCGGCCTGGCGCGAAGCCGACGTCATCGGCCCGATGCTCCACCATGCGCTCGCCAGTTGGCCGGACGACGATTTCCAAATCTTCGTCGGCGTATATCCCAATGATCCCGACACACTGGATATCGTCGCACCGATCGCTACCAACGAGCCGCGCATCATCATCGGCATCAACCCACGCCCCGGCCCCACGACAAAAGCCGACTGCCTCAATATCTTGTGGCGCGCGATGCTGGATATGGAAGAGCGCAGCGGTCAGCTATTCAAGGCCGTCGTGCTGCACGATGCCGAAGACGTGGTCCATCCTGACGAAATCCGCCTGTTCGACTTCATGATTGATCGCTTTGAACTGGTCCAATTGCCGGTTCTCCCTTTACCGGGTCAAGGCAGTTGGTTCGCCCGGGCCATATCCAATCATTATGGCGACGAATTTGCAGAAAATCATGGTAAAGCGCTGACTGTAAGAGAAGCGCTAGGCGCCTCCATTCCCTCCGCGGGCGTTGCATGTGCCTTTGAACGGGCTACGATCGGGCGTCTGTCGAACCCGGTTCATGGAGGCCCCTTCGACCCGTCGTCGCTGACCGAAGACTATGAAGCTGGCCTGCAAATTGCCCATATGGGTGGACGCGGCGTGTTCGTGCGGATGCGCGACCGACACGGTGAACTGGTGGCTACCCGTGAATATTTCCCAGCCAGTTTCGGCGCAGCAGTTAAGCAGAAGGCCCGCTGGATCGTCGGCATTTCATTGGCAGGATGGGATCGCATGGGTTGGTATGGCGGCCCGGCCGAATGGTGGATGCGAATCCGCGACCGTCGTGCCACGTTGGCCGCGCTGGTCCTATGCGCCGCATATCTGGCTTTTTTGCTCACAGCGATGTTCACCGTTGCAGGCCTTGTCACGCCACTGCACGCATCGCCACTTTCACCGCCAATCACCTGTTTGATCTGGTTCAACGCAGGTCTGTTGGCGTGGCGTATCGCGATCCGCGCGTTGTTCGTCGGACGAGCCTATGGCTGGCGCCACGGCCTGATGTCTGTTCCCCGTACCTTCATGGCCAATTGCATCACCATAGCCGCTGCACAGCGGGCCATCTTCCTCTACGCCGGATCGCTACTGGGTGAGCCGCTCGTCTGGGACAAGACCCAGCATAGCTTCCCCGATTTGAAGACCGCCCCATGACCCGCAGCGCAAGCGGTCGCCCCTTGCGCTTCTATGCCATATTGTTGACTGGCTGGATCGCCATCCGCTTTGTCGGTCCTGACATAACGACACCGCTGCCATCGCCCATTGCACCCGCTCCCTCCTCATCCGCCGTTCTGGCACCGGTCGCTTTGCTGGATGCCAGCGCCATGCCCACCATCCGCCCGGCCACGCACATCGGCCCCATGACCCACCATGACGATGTACCGCGATCGCCCCTGATGAAAACCGCCGACACAGCCATTCCCCGGTCCGGCCGCAATGAAGGCATAGCACCACAATTAACGAGTTCCGTGGGCGCCACCACCGACTTAATCAACACGCATGGCAACGGTTCGGCCAATGATAGCGGTATTCATGCGCCTGCGCTCAGCCCCCTGCCGCAGTCCGCTCATCCGACCCATGCCAACCGGTGGCGTGCCAGCGCATGGCTATTGTGGCGCCCAGGCGGCTCGACAGCCAGCAAGACGATCCCGGCAGGCCAATTGGGTGGATCGCAAGCCGGTCTGCGCCTAGACTACGACATCGCTCCCAATGCTGCGAGCAGGATGACCGCTTATGGTCGGATCACCAGCGCGCTCAAACGACCTACCGCCCCAGAAGCTGCTATCGGTCTGTCCATACAACCGGTCCGTACCGTTCCCATCACCTTTGCCGCAGAGCGCCGAATTGCCCTCGACGACAGCGCTCGCAACGCCAATAGCATAATGGCTGTGGGCGGTTTCGGCCCGCAACCAATCGCGCCGTCCCTCTTGGCGGAAGCCTATGCTCAGACCGGAATCGTCGGCTTCCGGCAACGGGATGCCTTCATCGACGGCAAATTCTCGCTGACGTCGCCATTGCCTCGCACGCCGATCCGCATCGGCGCAGCTGTGTCCGGTGGCGTACAGCCCGGTGTCAGCCGCCTCGACATCGGCCCGGAATTGCAGGTCCGGCTTGCTCTGCCCCAGACCAATGCCCGCCTGTCTGTCGAATGGCGGGAAAGGATTGCCGGCAATGCCAATCCCGGATCGGGCCTCGCCATTACCCTGGCAGGGGATTTTTGATCCAACCGTCCGATCGCGCCTTTATATCGTCGTCGGTTGGCGGTAACCCCGACCAGCATGGATCTCTACCTGCCCATAGCCAATCTGTCGGTCAACGCGCTTGTCATCATCGGCCTGGGCGGCGTCGTCGGCCTGCTGTCCGGCATGTTCGGAGTCGGCGGCGGCTTTCTCACCACGCCACTGCTGATCTTTTACGGCATTCCCCCGACCGTCGCTGCCGCCTCCGCCGCATCGCAGGTCACCGGCGCCAGCGTGTCGGGCGTGGTCACGCACATGTCGCGCGGCACCGTCGATTTCCGCATGGGCGGCGTCCTGATCGCCGGCGGCGTGATCGGCGCAGGCATGGGTGTCTTCATCTTCCGCCTGCTCCAATATCTGGGGCAGATCGATACCGTGATCGGCATCCTTTATGTCCTGATGCTGGGCGGTATCGGCGGGTTGATGGCCAAGGAATCGATCCAGGCGCTCGTCGCGCTGAAGACAGGCAAGCGCCCCCCAGCCCGCAAGCGGCGACACCATCCGTTGGTCGCCGCCCTGCCGATGCGCTGGCGCTTTTACCGTTCGGGCCTCTATATCTCGCCGCTGGCACCGCTGCTGCTGGGCATGGCGACCGGTATTCTGACCATGTTGCTGGGCGTCGGCGGTGGCTTCATCCTCGTGCCCGCAATGCTCTATCTGCTGGGTATGGCGACGCAGGCGGTGGTCGGCACGTCCCTCTTCCAAATATTGTTCGTCACCATGGCAACGACGATGATGCACGCCATGACGACCAAGGCGGTCGATCTGGTGCTGGCCCTGCTGCTGCTGATCGGCAGCGTCGCCGGCGCGCAGGTCGGCACCCGCCTGTCCATGTCGATCCGCCCGGAATATCTGCGCATCCTGCTGGCCGCGATCGTGCTGCTGGTCGCCGCCCGCATGGCGCTGGGCCTTGGCTGGCGACCAGACGAAATCTACACGATAGAGGTCGGCTGATGCGCCTGCGCGCCGCCTCGTTCGCTTTGCCCATTGCCCTGCTGCTATGTGGCGCGGACGAACCGCAGCTTGTGCCCGACGTGTCGCAGCGAGACGTGGAGATCCAGTATAGCTTCACCGGTGCCGACCTGTTGCTGTTCGGCGCGATCGTCTACCCCGACGGTCGTCCTCCGGACAAGCCGGCCGACATCGTCGTCGTGCTCAAGGGGCCAGAACAGTCGATCACCATGCGCGAAAAACAGAAAGTTGCCGGCATATGGGTTAATGCCGACACAGCCCGCTTCCGTTCCGCGCCCAGCTTCTACGCCATGGCCTCATCCCGCCCGATCGACCGGATCGTCGATGAACGCACCGCTGCCATATACGAACTGGGCGTCGACAAACTGCAACTTTCCCCGTCCTCCCTGAACGAGAGCGGTGAACTGTCCCGCTTTCAGGAAGGCCTGGTCGACCTGCGCGCGCGCGCCGGCCTGTTCGTGGAGCGCCCCAGCACGGTGGAAATTACCGACGGCGTCCTATACCGCGCCCGCCTGCCCCTGTCGGCACGCGTCATCGTGGGCGACTATACCGCCGAAACCTTTCTGGTTCAGGACGGCCGCGTCGTGGCTGCGGCCGTGCGCGACATCACCGTGCGCAAATCCGGCTTCGAACAGTTCATGGCCAGCGCGGCCGAACATTGGTCCTTTGTCTATGGACTGGTGGCGATCGCCATGGCTGTCGGCATGGGATGGGCCGCCGGCGCCATCGCCCGCCGCATCTGACACGCTGCCTCAGTCTCATACTTTGGACACGGACAATTGCGACTGTCACATCAGTTTCATTAGCATGGTGGCAAAAGATCGGGGGGGATCGAACCAGATGAACGCAGGCACAGAGCCTTTTTCCAACCTGACGCAACGCAGCCATGCCTTGCGCGCCTCGCTCTCGCGCGAGATGCATATCCGCAAGATGCCCCGCATGGACACGCCCGCCCGCGCGGTACAGTTCATGATGATCGTGGACGAACGGGAGGCCCGCAACAGCATCACCGCCTTGCATGATCTCCTGCCGGCGGACGGGCCGTCTCCCGACACCAATGATCGCTTCTTCGCCTGCCGCGTCGGCGCGCTAGGCTTTTCGTGGGAGCGACATAGCGAGTTCATTACTTACAGCTTCATCGCAGACGGTTATGGCAAACCGTTCGACCTGTCCCCTTTCGTGCCGATCGCTCACTGGATCGATTGCCTGCCCGGTCGGATCATCCGGTCCACCCAAATCATATTGATCCAGCAGGAACCGACAAACGCGACCGTCGCCACTTATTTCATGCCTGACGACCTCACCATTTCCGACGTGGCGCAGGGGCGCGCGCGGGTTTGGGCCGATTTCCGCCTGCACGACAATGGCTTCGGCCGATTGCTCGTCCACGACCGCGGGCTGGAGGGGGCGGAGGCTTCGCTGTTGATCCAGCGGCTTCAGGAACTGGGCAATTATCGCAAGATCGCGCTGCTGGGCCTGCCCGAAGCACAGCAGGCAACGCCCATTCTCGCCACGCTGGAACAACGACTGACCGACGTGACGACAAGCGTAGCGGAGCCGCAGGCGGATGCCGACGCAGTGCTGGAAACCCTGTCCTCGCTCAGCGCCGAACTGGCGCAGATCGTTGCCCGCACTCGTTATCGCATCAGCGCGACCCATGCCTATGCCGAACTCTGCTTCGACCGCATCCGCCGGCTGGAGGTGGCACAGGTAAGGGGTTATCGTTCGCTCGACGATTTCACCGAGCGACGGCTTCTCCCCGCCATGCGCACCTGCGACGCCTTCGGACGGCGGCTGGAGGATTTGTCGCAGCGCATCGCCTGGACCAGCGCCATGCTCCGCACCCGCGTCGACACTGCCCTCGCACGCCGCAACCGCGACCTGCTCGCCTCGATGGACCGCCGCACCGGCTTGCAACTACGGCTGCAACATACGGTTGAAGGCCTGTCGGTCGTCGCGATCAGCTATTATGCGCTCGGCCTCTGGCACCATATCAAGGAAGCGATCGAGCATCAGGGCGTCCATCTGCCCGGCTGGATCGACCTGGCGCTAATCCCGACGATCATAGCCGCCGTATTCCTGGGCCTCCGCCAGATCAGGAAGGTCAAGCGCCCGCCGCCCTTGCGGAACGGCGAAACGCTCGATCATTAACGCTTATTCGGCCAGCAGCAGGACCGGCCCGATCAGGCCGGACGGGCGCAACGGCGCATCGGGCGTATAGGTCGGCGCGGCGGTGAAGGTAATCTTGTCCGCGCCGGGCTGCTGGTCGCCGATAAGACGATTGACCCACAGGTTCGCAACCTTGATTTCCAATTGGTTGTCGCCCGCCTTTACCAGCTTGCCGATATCGAGCCGATAAGGTGCGAACCATGTCGTGCCCGCAGATTGGCCATTGACCTGCACCTCGGCCATATCCCCGACCTTGCCAAGGTCGATCCACAGCGGCGCGCCGGGCTTCACGCCCTTGGGTAGCGCAAAGCGTGTGCTATAGGTCGCCATGCCGGAGAAATAGCGCACGCCCTTGTCGGCATTGCGCTCCAGCGGCGTGAGCGTCGGCATCTCGATCTGCGCCGGTGCGCCGCGCCCAGGCTGGAAGCGGACAGTCCAGCCATTGGCCAGCGCGCCAACCTGCCACACAGGCTTGGCCGCAACATTAGCCCATTCCGCCTTGGCCGGATTGCGGAACAGGATGAAGAAGGCGTCCTCCGCCCCGACATCAAGCGGGATCACGGTCTCACCGCCCTCGATACGGTAAGACACAGGCGTCACAGAAGCATCGATCGCACGCCAGAGTTCCGGCTGCTTGCCGGTCACGCGGAAGCGCGCCTCTATGCGCCCGCTCTTGGCTGTGCGATTATTGACGAAATAGAGCTCCCCGTCTTTCAGTTTGCGGTGAATGAAACGATAGTCCGCATCCGCTGCCCCCTCCGTGATATGAAAGTCAGGCCCGACGCCAGCGGTGGCCAGCGCCGCTTCGGCGTCCCGACTGGCAGATCGGAAGAGC
>JAGVJS010000113.1 GCA_020051025.1 Sphingobium sp.
CCATCCCCGGCGGCCATCGCCATGCCCATGGCGGCGGCTGGGTCGGCCCGGACGCGAAGGTTGCGGCGACCGCCTATGTCGGCCCCTATGCTCGCGTCCTCTCCGGCACAGTGTCGGACAGGGCACGGGTCGAGGATCATACCGTCGTCTCTGACCGGGCACAGTTATTGGACGATGCCGTCATCGCGGGCCTCACCGTGCTGCGCGGCGACACGATCCTGCGCGGCCATGCTCGTGCAGCCACGTCTATGCTGGGCATTGGCGAATATGAGAAAGGCATCATCCTGTCCGGTACGGCCCAGACGATCGGCGATGTCGAACATCGCGGCGGCCAGTTCGACAAGGGTATCTCATATGGCTTCGTCGATCAGGGCGCGGCGACCGACCCGAAACGCGGCGCAGACCTGACCGCGCCGGTGCCCGAAGTCACCGCCAAGCCCGACTATCGCTGGATAGATTGATGACGACCGAGGCCGAAACCCTTTGGGGCCATCCCAAGGGCCTTTATGTCCTCTTCTTCACCGAACTCTGGGAACGCTTCTCCTTCTACGGGATGCGCGCGCTGCTGATCTTCTATCTGACGCGCCACTTCCTCTATTCGGGCGAGCAATCCGGCCTGCTCTATGGCGCCTATCTGGCGCTGGTGTTCCTCTCGCCGATGATCGGCGGCTATCTCGCCGACCGCTGGCTGGGCCAGCGCAAGGCGGTCATGTTCGGCGGACTGGTGATCGCCAGCGGCCATATCACGCTGGGGATCGAAGATGTCCTTGGCACATCGGCGCAGTCCGTCTTCTGGATCGGCCTGTCGCTGATCGTCGTAGGCACCGGTTTCCTGAAGGCCAACATCTCGGCTTTGGTCGGCAAGCTCTACGCCGCTCATGATCCGCGCCGGGACAGCGCCTATACGCTCTTCTACATGGGCATCAATCTGGGCGGCGCAATCGGCCCTGTCATCTGCGGCCTGCTGGGCGAGACTTTGGGCTGGGGCTATGGCTTCGGCGCGGCGGCGGTCGGCATGGTCGCGGGCGTCATCGTCTTCGCCCGCGGCAAACATCATCTGCTGGGCGGCGGCGAAGCGCCCGATCCGGCTGCGCTGGCCCAGCCGTTCTTTGGCGTGAAGCGCGAATGGCTGATCTATACCAGCACCATCCCGCTGACCCTGCTCAGCTGGATGCTGCTAGTGTCGCCCACACTGACCGGCACCCTGCTCGCGGTCGGCGGCGTGCTGGTGGGCCTGCTGCTGATCTGGATCGCCCTCGCCCGGCTCGAAGGCGATGAGCGGCGCAAATTGCTCTATGCGCTGGCGCTGATCGTCATCCAGCCGGTCTTCTGGGGTCTCTATGAACAGAGCGGATCGTCGCTCAACCTGTTCATCGACCATCATGTGAACCGCATGATCCTGGGTTATGAAGTCCCCGCCTCGGTCTTTCAGGCGCTGCCACCCTTCTTCGTCTGCCTGATCGCCCTGCCCTTCGCCGCGCTCTGGCTGCGCCTCGCTAAAGCCGACCGAATGCCCACGCCAATCAGCAGCTTCGCCTTCGGCATCATCATGGTCGGCGGCGGTTTCGTGCTGATGGCGCTGGCGCAATGGGTGCCGGCGGATCAGAAGGTGCCGCTCGCCTTCATCTTCCTGCTCTTCCTTTGCCATGCGATCGGGGAAATGTGCCTGTCGCCGGTCGGTCTCTCCGCCATGTCGCGCTTCGCTCCGCGCCATATGCTCAGCTTTCTGATGGGCACATGGTTTCTGGCGACGGCGGCGGGTAATTTCAGCGCGGGCGTGATCGCCTCGGTGATCGAAACGATAGGCGGCGGCGCCAATGGTGGCGACCGGACGATCATCCTGGACGCCTATCTGCGCATCGGCCTAGTCGCCGCTGCGATCGGCGCGGTCGTGCTGGTGGTGAATATCGCGGCGCAACGCGTACTGAAGGCACAAGCAGTCTAGCCCTACCCCGTTCGCTTCGAGCGTGTCGAGAAGCGGCTGGCGCCACTCTCGCGTTTCTCGACTTCGCTCGAAACGAACGGAGGTTGGATTATAACGCGAAGGGTCGGTCGATCGCCACCTGCGGCGGGGTGAACCATTGCGCGCCGCTTTCGGTGACGTAAAAATGATCTTCCAGCCTGATGCCGAAGCGCTGCGGCACCACGATCATCGGCTCGTTGGAAAAGCACATGCCCGGTTGCAGCGGGGTCTTGTCCCCTCGCACCAGATAGGCCGGTTCATGGATCGACAGGCCGATGCCATGACCCGTGCGATGCGGCAGGCCGGGCAGGCGATAATCGGGACCAAGGCCCGCTTTCTCCAGTACAGCCCGCGCCGCTGCATCCACGCTCTCGCAGGGCGCGCCCGGTACGACGGCGTCGAACGCCGCCTGCTGCGCTTCCTTCTCCAGCGCCCAGATATCGTGCGTCTGCCGGTCCACCGCACCGAAAGCATAGGTACGGGTGATGTCGGAATGATAGCCCTCGATCGTGCAGCCGGTGTCGATCAGCACCAGTTGCCCCTCCTCGAGCGCGCGATCGCCCGGCAGGCCATGGGGGTAGGCGGTCGCCTCGCCAAACTGGACGATGCAGAAGCTGGAGCCTTTCGCGCCCAACCTGCGATGCGCATCATCGATGAAGCGCGTCACTTCGCTTGCCCGGATGCCGGGGCGCAAGATGCGCGCGGCGGCGGCATGGACGCTCAGCGTCATCGCCTTGGCCTGCTGCATCAGCGCCAGTTCGGCGGCGGACTTCATCATGCGGCAACCGCTGATGACTGGCGTGGCGTCGACCAGCACGGCCGGCGTCGCGGTGCGCAGCCGTTCGGCAAAGTGGAAAGGCAGTTCGGGATCGACCGCCACGGTCCGCACACCGGCCTCCGCCAGCGCATCGACCACCAGCGCGACCGGATCTTCATCCTCCTGCCAGGACCGGATATCTACCGCAATCGCCAGATCCGCTTCCAGCGTCCCGATCTCGAAATGCGGGCAGATGATGATCGGCGTGCGTCCCGGCAGCAGCAGCATCGCCACCAGCCGCTCGCTCTGCCCCCAGGGCACGGCCGAGAAATAGCGCAGCGACGCCCCGGCATTGACCAGCAGCGCCTGCGCGCCAATCCCGTCGATCAGCGCATGCGCCCGGGCGATGCGCGCCAGCCGCTCCTCCGCCGCGATCGAC
>JAGVJS010000431.1 GCA_020051025.1 Sphingobium sp.
CCCGTGCGGCCGGATCGACTAGCGCCAACTATAGCGCCGGTGCAGCGGGCAAGAGCGGGGGAGACGCCGTCGCGGGCGGGATCGGTGCGTTGGGAAGAGCGGCCGGCTCTGCCGCGACGTCCCCACTGCGCCGTGCTGCCGATGCAATGAAGCAAAGCTTCAACGCCGGAAAATCGGGCGCATCGACGAACAGTGGTGGCGCTGAAGCTGCGTCCGGGCCGCCAAAATGGG
The DNA here is from genome assembly GCA_020051025.1 of Sphingobium sp. Classification (GTDB taxonomy): domain Bacteria; phylum Pseudomonadota; class Alphaproteobacteria; order Sphingomonadales; family Sphingomonadaceae; genus Sphingobium. The sequence continues at coordinate 232 of JAGVJS010000431.1, forward strand.
CGGCGGCAATGCGCCAGCGGCAGGCGATCGCCCACGGGGTTTCGACCGCCGCCCACACATTGCGCGGCGGTGACAGCGGTGGTGGCGGCGCGTCAATCGATCTGAGCGGAAGGGACTGATCATGTTCAAACGACCATCCATCCGGTACGGCCAGACGCCGGAGCCGGTCACGCCTTACCAGCGTGCTGCCCAGGCTTGGGACGATCGCATCGGCTCGGCGCGCGTCCAGGCGCGCAATTGGCGTCTCGCCTTTTTCGGTACGCTGATGCTGTCTGGTGGTCTTGCCGCCGGCTTGATCTGGCAATCGGCGCGCGGCTCGATCGTGCCCTGGGTCGTGCAGGTGGATAAGTTCGGCGAAGCACAGGCCGTCGGCCCCGCCGATGCGGGATACCGTCCGACCGATCCGCAGATCGCCTTCCATCTTGCGCGCTTCATCGAGCAGGTTCGCAGCATCCCGGCCGATCCGATCGTCCTGCGCCAGGCATGGCTGCGCGCCTATGACTTCACCACGGATCGCGGCGCGATGGTCCTCAATGATTATGCGCGGGCGAATGACCCGTTCGCGCTTGTCGGCAAGACGCAGGTTGCGGTCGATATATCGAGCGTGATCCGGTCGTCGGACAGCAGCTTTCGCCTTTCCTGGACCGAGAGGCGATACCAGGATGGGGCACTGGCTGAGACAAGCCGGTGGTCGGCCATCGTGACGGTCGTGATCCAGCCACCCTCGGCGCCCGATGCCCTGCGCAAGAACCCGCTCGGCCTGTTCGTCAACGCCATCAACTGGTCGAAGGAGCTTTCCCAATGATGCACGTTCATCGTTCCGGGGCCGCAATTGCGGCTTTGCTGATTTCTGTATACACGACCACGGCCTGCGCAGCGACGCGCCCAGCCCTGCATGGGGCAACGCAGACGCCTGCAGTGCGCATCGCGGAACCTGAGAAACAGGTCGAGATCGTGACTGTTGCAAAGCCGCTGCCGTTGCCGGGCCAACTCAAGCCGGTGCCGCCCATAGGCCCTGGCCCGGTCCTTGCCGATCCAAAGACCCGGATTGTCGCCGCCAATGCCGCGGCCCGCATGGAGCCCGCGCGAGATGCCTTCATCAACGCCATGCAGCAATATCCCTGGGCGGAAGGCGCTCTTTATCAGGTCTACACCGCGCCGGGGCAAGTGACCGACATCGCGCTTCAACCGGGCGAAATGCTTGTTGGGGCGGGTCCGGTGGCCGCGGGCGATACCGTAAGATGGATTATCGGCGATACGCTCAGCGGTGCGGGTGAGACGCAACGGGTCCACATCCTGGCAAAGCCGACGCGGCCCGATCTTCTGACCAACCTGGTGATCAATACCGATCGACGGACCTATCATCTCGAACTGCGTGCGACCCCGGCCACCTATATGGCGTCGGTATCCTGGTCCTACCCCCAGGATGAACTGATCGCGCTTCGACAGCGCAACGCGGCTATCGCCGCAAAGGCGCCGATCGCCGCAGGCATTAACATCGCCTCGCTGGATTTCGGCTACGCGATCGATGGGGACAAACCAAGTTGGCGACCGCTGCGCGCGTTCGACGACGGCAGCCAGGTCTTCATCGAGTTTCCCGCAAGCGTCGCGCAGGGCGAAATGCCGCCAGTCTTCATCCTGGGGAGTGGCGGCAATGCCGAGCTCGTCAATTATCGGGTGCAGGACCGTTTCATCATCATCGACCGACTCTTCAGCGCAGCCGAGTTGCGCATGGGGGACAAGAAGACGGCGCAGCGGGTACGCCTGACACGGATCGCAAGCGGGAGGAGAACCCGACCATGAGCGACCGTAGCGAGCAGGATAGTTCGCCCGCGCCGTCGTCGGCGGCCCCGTTCAAGTTGGGAGGCGATACACCGACGGTAATGCGCCTGTCGCGCAAGACATTGGCCGGGGTGGGCGTGTTTGCAGGTTTGAGCATCGGGGGCGCTCTCATCTATGCGCTACAGCCGCCGGAGAAACCGGTCGGCCAGGAAGTCTATGCGACCGAGGGCCGGGCAAAGGCCGACGGGCTGGGATCAGTGCCCAAGGACTATAGCCAGGTTCCGCAATTGGGACCGCCACTGCCGGGTGACCTGGGACGGCCAATCCTTGCTGCACAACAGGGCGGCAACGACCACCAAGTTTCCGGGCAAGGCTATCCATCCGATCGCCAAGCCATCGATCCGGCCGTCGCAGCACGCCAAAATGCGCGTCAGGAACGGGACGCTGCGCAGGCAAGCCAGTTGTTTATAGGACAGGGGAGTGCCCAATCGACGGGCGGCGCGCCGGAGCATGTCGCAACGGGGTCGCC
>JAGVJS010000153.1 GCA_020051025.1 Sphingobium sp.
ATGATACCAGCGCCAGGCTTCCGGGTTGATCGGCTCGCCCACCGTACCGAGCAGGCGCAGCGATTTGCGGCTGGTCGCGCGCACGAAATCGTCGCCCTCCTTCATCAGCGCGCGCAGCGCGGTGGGGGCGGTGAAGATGGTCTGGACCTGATGCCGGTCGACCACCTCCCAGATGCGGCTGGGGGTCGGCCAGTTGGGAACGCCTTCATATATCAATGTCGTCGCGCCATTGGCCAGCGGGCCATAGACGATATAGCTGTGCCCTGTGACCCAGCCGATATCGGCCGCGCACCAGTAAATATCGCCCGGGCGATAGTCGAAGCAGAGTTCGTGGGTCAGCGCCGCCCACAGCAGATAGCCGCCGGTCGTGTGCAGCACGCCCTTGGGCTTGCCGGTCGAGCCGGAGGTGTAGAGGATGAAGAGCGGATCTTCCGCCTGCATCGGCTCGGGCGGGCAATCGGCCGTCACCTTGGCCGCTTCCTCATGCAGCCACAGGTCGCGCCCCTCCTCCATCGCGATCGCGCCGCCGGTCGCCTGCACCACCACGACCTTGCGGACGCTGGTGCAATGTTTGAGCGCGGCGTCGACATTGACCTTGAGTGGGACCGTCTTGCCGCCGCGCCGTCCTTCATCGGCGGTCACGACGATATTCGAATCGCAATCCTGGATGCGACCGGCCAGCGCATCGGGGGAAAAGCCGCCGAACACCACGCTATGGACCGCGCCGATCCGGGCACAGGCGAGCAGGGCGAAGGCGGCCTCCGGGATCATCGGCAAGTAGATGGTGACGCGGTCGCCCTTCTTCGCGCCGGCGGCTTTCAGCACATTGGCAAAGCGGCTCACCTCTTCATGCAATTGTCGATAGGTGAACCGGCGCGGCTGCGCATCGGGCGAATCGGGTTCCCAGATGATGGCGGTGTCATCTGCGCGTTCCGCCAGGTGGCGGTCGATACAGTTGGCGCTGACGTTCAGCACGCCGTCGGCGAACCATTTCACGCCGAAATCGGCTTCGGCAAAGCTGCTTTCATTGGTTCTGGTCGGCGGCGTGATCCAGTCCAGCCGCTGCGCCCGTTCCAGCCAATAATTGTGGGAATCTGCGGTCGAGCGGGCATAATCGGCGTCCCGGGCCGCCCGGTCCATCAACGCACCTGCGGCCCATTCCTCCGGTACAGGGAAGAAAACGTCAGACATCAGGCATCCTTTCCATCACGAAACCATTATTCCTGCCTCTTCTATCGCCCGATCCCTGGAACCGAAAGGCCGGACCATGCCGTTTGTCGCCATCCTTTTGGGTAATATCGCCGTATCGCATCCCTATCGCGGCACCATTTTGCCGCTTTCCCCGCGGCGCGCCCGCGCCTAACAGGAACAGTCTATGTGGTTGCTCTATCAATTCCCGCTCTGCCCCTTTTCCCGCAAGGTCCGGCTTCTCCTGGGCGAGAAGGGGATCGGCTATGATCTGGTGCGTGAATCGCCCTGGGCCATGCGCGACGAGTTTCTCGATCTGAACCCGGCCGGCACCACCCCGGTGATGGCGGAGGAGGAAAAGGGCGTGACCCTGATCGACAGTCAGGCGATCTGCGAATATTTCGAGGAGACGGTCGAAAAATTCCCGCTCATCTCCGGGACTGCTGCCGGGCGGGCGGAAGTGCGACGGCTGACCGCCTTTTTCGACCAGAATTTCTACGGCGACGTGGTTGGCCCGCTGCTGCACGAGCGGATGAAGAAGCGGCTGATCGAGCGGGCACCGCCCGACGCGCGCATCCTGCGCGAGGCGATGAAGCGGGCGAATGTCCATATGGATTACATGGACTATCTGCTCGACCATCGCAGCTGGATGGCAGGCGGCACGCTGAGCCTGGCCGATATCGCGGCGGCGGCGCATCTGTCGGTGGCGGATTATCTGGGCGGGATCGACTGGGCCGGGCATGAACCGGTCAAGCGCTGGTATGCGGGCTTCAAGTCACGCCCGTCCTTCCGCCCCTTATTGTCCGAACGGATGGAGGTCATCACCCCGCCGGCCCATTATGAAAAGCCCGATTTCTGAAGGCTGTTCATGTGACGCGCGGATGGTTTGAGATGAGTCGCGCCTGATTTTTTCCTGTCCCCCGGCCTGCGCCGGGGAACGGCATCTCTGGATTCAATCCGTTTCCGCGGCCAGATAAACGCGGTTTCGGCCATGTTCCTTGGCCAGATAGAGGGCGCGGTCGGCGGCCTTGAGAGCGCCGCGCGGATCGTCATAGGCCAGCACATTGGCGACGCCGGCGGAAAAGCTGACCCGGTCCATCCGTTCGCCATTGGTGCGGTTGACGAGGCTGCGATTGGCCAGATCCTCACGTACACCGTCCACAACCTCGCAGGCTTCGGCGGCGGTCTTGCCGCGAAACAGCATGACGAACTCCTCGCCGCCGTGTCGGGCCACATGGCAGCGGTCGTTAGAGGCCTTGGCCAGCAGGCCGGCGACGAATTTCAGCACCCGGTCGCCGGTGTCATGGCCATGGGTGTCGTTGATATGCTTGAAATGGTCGATGTCGCAGAAGGCGACCGAGAGCGTTTCGCCGCCTTCCTGCGCCTGCGCCATTTCCTCGCGCAGCACGCCTTCGAAGGCGCGGCGGTTGGGCAGGCCGGTCAGATGATCGTGTTCGGCGGCGCGACGGGCATTTTCCAGGCTCGACTTGAGCGCCTGCGTCTGCTTCTGATTTTCGCGCAGCTGGCTTTCGACCTGACGGGTCTTTTCCACCATGGATCGGGTCAGGCCGACCAGGCGGGCGAGCACCGGCTCATTGTCGCGACCTTCGCCCAGATCCTTGGCCTGCTCTTGCAGCGCGGCGCCATAATCCTTCGCGCTGTTGCGCGATTCGTGCATCAGGCCGGTGAACTGGGTGAGATTTTCTTCCACCTTGTCCAGCATGGAGGCCAGCGATTCGGGTGTCACTTCATCGGCCCGCTGTTCGGCCGCGATCGTCTCGATCCAGCTGTTGGTGATCTTGCCGCGCTCCATCATCACGGCCTTGATCGCCTTTTCCACGCCGATATTCGCGCCGGTCAGATAGTCCAGCGCGACACTGAAGTTGATGGGCGTAAGGTCCAGATCATGGGCGAAGAGAAAGTCCCCGATGTCGCTGTAAAGCTGCTTGCGACGATTAATCTCGCGATGGGCGGCTGTGCCGTTGCGCGGACGCTGCTCATCTTCGTCTTCGACGACACTCTCCTCGGATTTGCCTGAAAACCCCCTGGCCCAACGTGCCAGACGGTCGGTCAGCCCATGTTGTGGGCTCGCGGAAGATGGTTGTGCCCCGTTCATGGCCATCATAACGGCCGGCGTGAAACAAGGTTAAGGGACCGGCAGCGAAATAATCGGGCGGGTGGATGGCATCCGGCAGGCGCCGGTCCCGTCAGATGTCCGCGCTGACCAGCCAGTCGCGGAAAATGCGCACGGCGCGGGTCTGGAGCGCGCGCGGGCGACAGACGAAGAAATAGCGATAGGGGCTGTCGACATGGATCGGGAACAGCCGCACCAGCCGTGGATCATGCGACTGTTCATAATGGCTGGCGTGCATCACGGCGACGCCCAGCCCCTGCGCTGCGGCCTCCAGCATCAGCTGGCCCGAATCATAATTGTCCACCGCCAGCGGTTGCAGGTCGGGCAGGCCGGCCGCTTCCTTCCATGCGTCGAAGGACAATGCCATGTCGCGATGAAGCAGCACGGTCTGCTGCGCCAGTTCTTCCGGCGAAGTCAGGGCATGCGGCCCTTCCAGCAATTCCCGCCGGCCGATCAGATAGACCTGCTCATGGTCCAGTTCATGCGCGTAGAGGGCAGGATCGATATCCTTGGCCATCAACACGATGGCCGCGTCCAGCCCTTCACCCAGGCGCGCGACGGCGTGGGGCGTGGTTTCGATGTCGATATGCAGTTGGGGATGTTGTTTCCGCAAATGGCCGAGATGCGGGAAAAGGCGCTGGGTCGCGAACAGCGGCATCACCGCCAGACGCAGGCGTAACTGGTTGCCGCCGCTCTGGATATTCTCCAGCGCCTGTGAAAGGGAATCCAGCGCGGGCGCGATATCGTCCAGTAGCCGTTGTCCCTCGGCATTGATTTCCAGCGCCTGATGCTTGCGGTCGAACAGCGGGCGGCCGATGAACCGCTCCAGCGCCTGAACGCGGCGACTGAGTGCCGGCGTCGAGAGGGCGAGTTCCTCCGCTGCCGCCTTGACGGACCCCAGGCGTGCAACCTGAACAAAGGCCTCCAGGGCCGTAAGGGGCGGCAATCTGCGCATATCTCGTCAAATATCAAAGCCGGTGCGCTGCGCCGCGTCATTGATTCTTGTCACGCGCCGCACGAACCGGGGTTCAAGCATCCTCTCCCCACTGAGCAGGAAAATGGGACAAATGGCAAGATGCATTTTTTGCAACTCGCCGATTCTTTTCGCACTTGCAAAAAAACGTGCCGCACTGCACATAGGACGTGCCTTTCAGGCATCCTCTCCTAAAACTTTCAGGGCTGGTCTTCGGACCGGCCCTTTTTTTTGGTCGCACCATCTGATCGCTTGCCCCTTTTTACCCGCCGCGGTGTTTCCTACATCGTTACGGAACGACAAAGACGGGGACGATGCGTGGCCGATCAGGAACAGGAAGGACGCCGAATTCAGGTCGCCAATGCGCGGCCGGAAGATGCCGGGCGCGGTCTGGCGCGCTTGCCGCTGACCGTGATGGCGCAATTGGAACTGGCCGAAGGCGATGTGGTCGAGATCGTCGGCAAGCGCGCCACGCCGGCACGGGTGGTGCGTCCCTACAAGGAAGACGAAGGGCTGGACGTGCTGCGCCTCGACGGTTTGCAGCGCGCCAATGCCGGTGTGGGATCGGGCGACTTCGTCCAGATCATGAAGGCCGAACCCCGCCCGGCCCAGCGGGTTGTGTTCGCACCTGCACAAAATAATCTACGACTACAGGGCAATCCTGATGCGCTGAAGCGGGTCTTCTACCAGCGGCCGCTGACGGCCGGCGATGTCGTCGCCACCGCCGGGCAACAGCAGGTGCCGCCCAACGACATGCCGCCGCAATTGCGCCAGATGCTGGCCGCGCCGGCCTATGCCTTGCAGGAAATCCGGCTGGTCGTGGTGTCGACCGTGCCCAAGGGCATCGTCCATATCGACGCCGATACCGAGGTCGAACTGCGCGCCGAATATGAGGAGCCGCGCGAATCGCGCCGTGCAGACGTCACCTATGACGATGTCGGCGGCATGGCCGATGCGATCGACCAGCTGCGCGAGATGGTGGAACTGCCGCTGCGCTATCCCGAACTGTTCACGCGGCTGGGTGTCGATCCGCCCAAGGGGGTGCTGCTGCACGGCCCGCCGGGTACCGGCAAGACGCGGCTGGCCCGCGCCGTTGCCAATGAATCGGACGCCGAGTTCTTCCTGATCAACGGGCCGGAGATCATGGGCTCCGCCTATGGCGAATCCGAAAAGCAGCTGCGCGAGATATTCGAGGCGGCGGCCAAGTCTGCCCCGTCGATCCTGTTCATAGACGAGATTGATTCGATCGCTCCCAAGCGCGGCAATGTGACCGGCGAGACGGAAAAGCGGCTGGTTGCCCAATTGCTGACGTTGATGGACGGGCTGGAGCCGCGCACCAATCTGGTGGTGATCGCCGCCACCAACCGGCCCGAAGCGATTGACGAGGCGCTGCGGCGGCCCGGTCGTTTCGATCGCGAAATCATCGTCGGCGTCCCCGACGAGCGCGGTCGTCGGGAGATATTGGGCATCCACACCCGCGGCATGCCGCTGGGCGACAAGGTCGACCTCGCCGAGCTGGCGCGCATGACCTATGGCTTTGTCGGCGCCGATCTCGCCGCGCTGACTCGCGAGGCCGCGATCGAGACGGTGCGGCGCTTCATGCCACGGCTGAACCTTGAAGACGGCACCATCCCGCCCGACGTGCTGGAGGAATTGTCCGTCACGCGGGAGGATTTCCTGTCCGCGATCAAGCGGGTCCAGCCGTCGGCCATGCGCGAAGTGATGGTGCAGGCGCCCAATATCGGCTGGTCCGACATTGGCGGGCTGGACGATGCCCAGATGCGCCTGAAGGAAGGGGTCGAACTGCCGCTCAAAGACCCCGACGCTTTCCGCCGGATCGGCATCCGCCCGGCCAAGGGCTTCCTGCTCTACGGCCCGCCCGGCACCGGCAAGACATTGCTGGCCAAGGCCGTGGCGCGCGAAGCGCAGGCCAATTTCATCGCCACCAAGTCGAGCGACCTCTTGTCCAAATGGTATGGGGAAAGCGAGCAGCAGATCGCCCGTCTCTTCGCCCGCGCGCGGCAGGTGGCGCCCACGGTCATCTTCATTGATGAGTTGGACAGTCTGGTGCCTGCGCGCGGTGGTGGCCTGGGTGAACCGGCGGTGACGGAGCGGGTGGTGAACACCATCCTGGCCGAGATGGACGGGCTGGAGGAATTGCAGTCGGTGGTGGTGATCGGCGCCACCAACCGGCCGACGCTGATCGACCCGGCGCTGCTGCGGCCCGGCCGCTTCGATGAACTCATCTATGTGCCGGTGCCCGACGAAGCGGGACGGCGGCGCATATTGGGCATCCATACCGGCAAGATGCCGCTGGCCGACGATGTCGATCTGGACCGGCTGGCGGCGGAAACGGAGCGGTTCACCGGGGCTGATCTGGAGGATCTGGTCCGCCGTGCCGGCCTGTTCGCGCTGCGCCAGTCGTTGTCGGTCGACAAGGTGACACAGGCGCATTTCGAGGCTGCGCTGGAGGACACCCGTGCCTCCGTCACGCCGGAAATGGAGCGCGAATATGAGCAGATCCAGTCGCAACTGAAGCAGCGGGCGATGCAGGTCGATCCGATCGGCTTCATTGCGCCGGGCATGGTGCGGTCGCGCGACCGGGCGGATTGATGCGGCCATGCAGCGGGGGCGGTGGATTGAACCCATCCGCCGCCCCCGCGTTCATGACAGACATGTTGCAAAGCCGCTTGCCAGAAAGGCCCGGATTTGCAAGGCGTTCTGGATGATTCACACAGGCGGATGTTGATGGCCTCCACTCCATATAAGAAGACCAAGAAGGCCAAGGCCGGCGCAGGGAAGTCCGGTTCCTTTTTCAGCCAGTGGGGCATGTTCTTTCGCCAGTTCATCAAGCATCCCGGCATGATCGGATCGGTCATTCCGTCCTCGGCGACGCTGGTGGACCGGATGCTGGACCAGGTGGACTGGCGTAATACCCGGCTGTTCGTGGAATTTGGTCCGGGCGTGGGCACCTTCACCCGGCCGATCCTAGACCGGTTGCCGGCCGACGCGACTTTGCTGGCGATCGACCTCAATCTGGATTTCGTCGCCTATCTGGAGGCGGAGATTGACGATCCCCGCCTGCGCGTCGTCCATGGCTCCGCCGCCGACATACGCCGCTTCATCAAGGAAGCGGGCCATTATCAGGCGGACTATGTGCTGTCGGGCATTCCTTTCTCGACCCTGCCACAGGGCGTGGGCGAGGCCATCTGTGCCGAAACGCGGCGCGCGTTGCGGCCGGGGGGCGCCTTCCTCATCTATCAATATTCGCGCTTCGTGCTGCGCTTTCTGAACCCGATTTTCGGCGATGTCAGTGATGCGCTGGAATGGCGCAATATCCCGCCATGCCGGATGATCCGGGCGGTGCGGGAAGAGGAACTGGCGCAGGCGGCCTGACGGATTATTGATTCAGGTTAATATCGTTTCAATATTGGTCGCTCCTGACCCCCTGCCCATTTGACTCTGCGGGAGCTTTGGCTCAGTCGGATCGGGGGTATTGGGGGTTTCTATGGCGACTCGCGCCAAGGATGACGACGCGTGGGCGGACATGTTTCTGTCTGCCGCGCTGGAGCCGGAAAGATGGGGGGCGGCCATTCAGGCGATGGCGCGGGCCACCGGGTCCGGTCATGGCCAGCTGATCGGATTCGGTCCGGGGGCATGGGGCTTCAACTGGATCAGCGATATAGACGCCAGCATCCTGTCCAAAGGCGCTGCGATCGACCAGGCCACGCCTGACCTGAATTTCCGCATCGCCGCCGATCGCCTGCCGGACCGGCCGACCGTGGTCCATGAAATCCATTATGACATGGCCCGCCCGACATTGCGGTCGGACGACTATCTGGACATGTGTTCGGATTTCGACATTTTCGATGGCTGCCAGACCCGACTGGTCGGCACCCCGGATCAGATGGTGGGGCTGGCGTTGCTCCGCAACGAAAAGGATGGCCGGACCAGTCAGGAACAGCGCGCGCTGTTCGCCCATATTGCCGGCCATGCCCGGTCGGCCGTGCTGTTGCAGCAGGCGATCGAGGCGCAGGGCTTTGCTTTATTGTCCGGCACGTTCGAATCAATGGATCGGGCCTGCTGGCTTCTTGACGCAACGGGTCGGGTCGGCGGCATGACTCCGCGTGCCGACGCGCTGTTGTCCACCAGCCGCATCCATGTCAGCGACGGCTGGCTGGCGAGTGATCGTGCGGATGAGACCCGTGCTATATTGCGGGCGGTCCGCAACGTCATCGAACCACCCGGTCGTACCGCCGATCCGGTTGCGCTGGCGGACGAAGCAGGCGGCGTCGCCGTCATGCTGGAATTTCATCCGCTGCCGGTGCGGCCCTGGGCGTTGC
>JAGVJS010000270.1 GCA_020051025.1 Sphingobium sp.
CCGCAGGTGGCGCCGCGCATAAACCGGCCTTCTTCCGCAATCCCGATGCCGCCGCGCCCGCCGCCGCGACGCCGCCAGCACCGACAAAGATCGCCGAGCCGCCGATCGAGCCGGTCAAGGATCTGGACTTCCCCGATATCGAACATGCCACGTTGAAGAACGGCATCAAGGTCGCGCTGGCCCACCGCTCCACCGTGCCGACGGTGCGGGTGTCGGTCGCGTTCGACGCGGGCAATGCTGCGGACGACAAGGCGAAGCTGGGCACGGCCGGGCTGACCGCCGCGCTGCTTGACGAAGGCACGACGAGCCGGTCGTCGGTACAGATCGCCGAGGAGCAGGAACGGCTGGGCGCGTCGATCAGCGCGGGCAACAGCATGGACCGCACCAATGTCGGCCTGTTTGCGCTGAAGCCCAATCTGGACGCGTCGCTGGGCCTGCTGGCCGATGTGATCCGTAACCCCGCCTTTGCGCCGGCGGAGGTGGAGCGACTGCGCGGGCAGGTGCTGACCCGGATCGCATCGGAAAAGACCGAGCCGATGGCGATCGCCCAGCGGATGCTGCCGCCGCTGCTGTATGGACAAGCCCATCCCTATGGCATCCCTTTCACCGGGTCCGGCACGGAAAGCGGCGTCAAGGCGGTGACGCGGGCGGACCTGATCGCCTTCCATGACGCATGGCTGCGGCCCGACAATGCGACCATCTTCGTCGCGGGCGACACGACTCTGGCAGAGTTGCTACCGCTGCTGGAAAAGCGGTTCGGCGACTGGAAGACGCCCAAGGCCGCAAAGGGCGTCAAGACGTTCCGCATGGACCGGATGATGCGCCCAGCCAAGATCGTGCTGGTCGACAAGCCGCAAAGCCCCCAGTCGATGATCCTGGCCGGGCTGCTGACCAACAAGAGCGGCACCGACAATCCGGTGACGCTGTCGACCGCCAATGAAGTGCTGGGCGGCAGCAGTTCGTCGCGCCTGATCATGGACCTGCGCGAAACGAAGGGCTGGGCCTATTATGCCGGCAGCGCCCTGCCCGGCGTCAAGGAGACGATCCCGCTGCTGGTCTATGCCCCGGTGCAGACCGACAAGACCGGCGAATCGATCCTGGCGGCGCGCAAGGACATCGCCGAGTTCCTGACGACCAAGGGCGTCACGGACACCGAGCGCAACCAGACGATCAACAGCCAGATATTGTCGCTGCCCGGCAGTTTCGAGACGTCGTCCGACCTGCTGTCGGCGATGATGCGCAACGCGCTGATCGGCCGGCCGGACGATTATTATGAGACGCTGCCCAAAACCTATCGCGCCATGACGCCGGCGGATCTGGACAAGGCCGCGCGCGAGGCGATCAACCCCGACCGGCTGATCTGGGTCGTGGTGGGCGACGCGAAGCTGGTGAAGCCGCAGCTTGACGCGGTGGGGCTGCCGGTGGAAATGGGCACATTGGCTGATTGACGCCAACGTAAACCTAAGGAGATTGGATATGGCAGCAGTAGATGGCGCCTATGATTGCGTGGCCAAGACGCCGATGGGCGACCAGAAGGGCGTGTTCACCGTCATCAGCAGCGGCGATCGCTTCAACGGCACCTTCGCCGGGATGATGGGATCGCTGGACGTGGTCGACGGCAAGGTCGATGGCGGCAAGCTGACGTGGAAGATGGAAATGACCATGCCGATGCCGATGACGCTGGAATGTGAGGCCGAAGTCACCGGCGACGCCATTGTCGGCACGATGCAGCTGGGGGCCTTTGGCGCATCGGCCTTCAACGGCACGCGCCGGGCCTGATCCCGACATCCGGCACAGGCCGGATCGACATGGCTAATTTGTGGCGAGGCCCGGATCCTGGTGATTCGGGCCTCGCTGCGTATCTGGCGCCGAAATCATAGGGAAGATCCTGAAAAGGCAAAGTAAATCCGGGCCAATGCGACAACGCGTTAGACAGCAACAATCCATTGACATTTTTCATTAGTTAGCTATCTAATGAATATGCCTTTATCGGAACCCAAACGCGCGCTGGCGCACAAGATGGCGCCTGTCGCCCGCGCCTGGCGCCAGCTGGCCGATAGCGCATTGGCGGAATTCGGCGTATCCAACAGCACCGCCTGGTGCCTGATCCATATCGACCGGCTTGGCGGCGAGGTGCGGCAGAGCGAATTGGCCGAATCGCTGGACATTGCCCAGCCTTCGCTCGTGCGCACGCTGGACCAGGGGCAGGCCGGCGGGCTGGTGCAGCGCACCCCCCATCCCGAGGATAAGCGGTCCAACATCATCAGCCTGACCCCGACGGGGCAGGAACTGGTCGGCCGGATCGAGCGCAAGCTGGATGCGCTGCGCGTCGAATTGCTGAAAGATGTGCCCGAAGAGGCGATCGAACTGGCGGTCTGGCTGCTGGACCTGCTGAGCATGAGGATCGCCGACAAGCGGAGCGCCGCATGACCGGCGACCGGTTCGGAGTGCCGGCGGCACTCTTTTCCCTCAAATGCCTTGCGGCCGGAATGCTGGCGCTGTTCGTCGCCTACAGCATCGGGCTGGAGCGGCCCTATTGGGCGTTCCTGACCAGCTATATCGTCGCCCAGCCCATGGCCGGTGCGGTGATTTCCAAGGCGGTGTTCCGCGCCATCGGCACATTGGTTGGCGCGATCTTTGCCGTGGCGATCGTGCCGCCGTTGGTCAACGCACCCGAATTGCTGGTGCTGGCCATGGCGTCATGGCTGGGCCTGTGCGTGTTCGTGTCGCTGCTCGACCGGACGCCGCGCGGCTATATGTTCGTACTGGCCGGCTATACCGCCTGCCTGATCGTCTTCCCGGACGTCGATACGCCCCAGACCATCTTCACCGTCGCGGCGCTGCGCGTGCAGGAGATATTGATCGGCATCGCCTGCGGCAGCCTGATCCATGGCGTCATCCTGCCCGGTTCCATTACCGCCGTGCTGCTGGCGCGAGTCGAGGCGATGCTGCACGATGCGGAGCGCTGGTC
>JAGVJS010000333.1 GCA_020051025.1 Sphingobium sp.
CGATCGCGACCTGACGCTGACGTCTGCCGATTATGTGGTGGAATTTGCCGCCGGCACCATCGCCGATGTCCAGCTCTCCGACTTCACCGGCAATCCGTTTCTGGGGATCGTCGGTACGCCGCAGAACAATGTCTTCGTCGATACAGACGCGCCTAACATCTATTATGGCGTCGGTGGCAACGATGTGATCAGCGGCAATGGCGGCAATGACCAGCTATATGGCGGTGATGGCAATGACGTCATTACCGGCGGGCAGGGCAATGACAGCCTTTATGGCGGCAATGGCAATGACGACCTGACCGGCAATGCAGGGGCCGACACCATCTATGGCGAAGCCGGTAACGATATCGTCCGAGGCGGCGACGATGCCGATTATATTAATGGCGGCTCTGGTGATGATGAACTGTACGGCGAATTCGGCGCAGACCAGATTTATGGCGAAGACGGCAACGATCGCATCTATGGTGGCGCCGACAATGACTATGTGAATGCCGGCGTAGGCGACGATTATGTCGACGGAGGAGACGGTAACGACACCATATATGGCGACGCCGGGCAGGACAATCTGGTGGGTGGTGCCGGCGACGACTATCTGCACGGCGGGGAAGCCAATGACGTCCTGACCGGCGGGGAAGGCAATGACACGCTCGATGGCAGCAATGGCTTCGATATCGCGAGCTTTGCCGGCGGCAATCTTGCCGTCACCATAGATCTCAATAGCGCGTCCAACATCTATGCGCTGGGCGGTAATCTGGGCACCGACACGCTTATCAGTATCGAAGGGATCATCGGCACCGCCTATAATGACGTGCTGACCGGCACCGATGGCGACAATGTGTTCGAAGGCGGCGGCGGTAACGACGTCATGAACGGGCGCGGCGGCGTGGACACGCTGAGCTACGCCAGCGCCGCGGCGGGCATCACCATCTCGCTCGCATCGACGATAGCGCAGAATACGGGCGGCGCCGGTATTGATACGATCAGCAATTTCGAGAATGTGACCGGGTCTGCCTATAACGACACGATCACCGGCTCGGCGGTCAACAATCTGTTGCTGGGCGGTGCTGGCAACGACACGATTCTGGCCGGCGACGGCGAGGATATTGTGCGCGGCGGCGATGGCACCGACAATCTACAGGGCCAGAATGGCGATGACCAGATCTTTGGTGATTTGGGGAACGACATCATTTCGGGCGGCGCGGGTCTTGACCTCCTTTACGGCGGTGATGGGAATGACAGCATCAAGGGCGATGCCGGAAACGATCGCCTCTATGGCGAAGCCGGCAACGACACGCTGGAAGGAGGAGACGGAGACGACCTGTTGATGGGCGGGGAGGGGACCGATACGGCGACCTACGCGGCGGCTACGGCGGGCGTCACCGTCAGCCTGGCGCTGACCAGTGCGCAAAATACGGTTGCCGCTGGCCTCGATACGCTGGCCAGCATCGAAAATCTGACGGGTTCCGCCTTTAACGATATTCTGACCGGGGACAGCGGCGCCAATGTGCTGACCGGCAATGCTGGCAATGATCACTTGAATGGCGGAAGTGGCGACGATCTGCTCGACGGAGGCTCAGGCGTCGATACTATGGTCGGTAGTTTGGGCGATGACATTTATATCCTTGACGATGCGCGGGATGTCGTGACCGAACTGGCCAATGAAGGCACGGATGAAGTACGGACTGCAATCATCAGCTACACGCTTGGCGCGAATGTAGAAAACCTGACCGGAACGTCATCTAGTGGGCAGACACTGACCGGTAACTCGCTGAACAACGTTATTTCGGGAGGTGCCGGCGCCGATACCATGACGGGCGGGCAAGGTGATGACATCTATTACGTCAATAACGTCAACGACAAGGTCGTAGAGGGAGCTGATCAAGGCTATGATACGATCTTCGCATCGGTTACCTATAATCTCGGGGGGCGCCACGTAGAACAGTTGACCCTGACCGGTACAGCCAACATCAACGCAACAGGGAATACATTGGATAACAGCCTGACCGGCAATAGCGGCAATAATGTGCTTGACGGTGGTGCTGGCGCGGATTCGATGAATGGCGGCTTGGGTGACGACATATATTATGTCGACAATGCCGGTGATATGGTGATCGAACTGGCGGGGCAGGGCACGGACGAAGTCCGCACCAATCTCAATAGCTATACTTTGACCGACAATGTCGAGAAACTGACGGGCACATCGACCATAGGCCAGACCTTGACAGGCAACAAATTGGCAAACGTCATAACGGGATCATCCGGTAACGATGTCATCAATGGCGGGAGCGGCGCTGACACCATGAGCGGTGGATTGGGTGATGATGTCTACTATGTCGATAATGTAGCAGACAATGTTGTGGAAGGGTCGGGCCAGGGCAATGATACCATCTACGCCTCAGTCAGCTATAGTCTCTCGGGTCGCCAAATAGAGCAATTGACCTTGACAGGTACGGCTAACATAAACGCAACAGGGAATACACTGGTTAACAGCCTGACCGGCAATAGCGGCAATAATGTGCTGAACGGTGGTGCTGGAGCAGACACCATGCGAGGCGGCCTGGGCGACGACACATATTATGTCGATGATGTTGGGGACAAGGTGATTGAGGCTGATGGTCAGGGCTACGATACCATCTTCTCTTCGGTGACGTATAATCTCTCAAGCCGCTTCATCGAGCAGTTGACGCTGACCGGCACGGCCAACATCAATGCGACCGGCAATTCGCAGGCGAACGGCCTGACCGGGAATAGTGGCAACAACATATTGGATGGCGGCGGCGGGGCCGACGTGCTGACCGGTGGCGCGGGAATGGACCAGTTCCGTTTCTCGACCGTGCTGGGCAGCAACAATGTCGATACCATCACCGACTTCAAGGTGGTGGACGATACGATCTCGCTGGCGTCCTCGATCTTCTCTGCGGCGGGGCCGACCGGCGTGTTGAATGCCAATGCCTTCGTGATCGGTACGGCTGCGGCGGACGCCAGCGATCGCATCATTTACGATAATGTCAGCGGCACGCTCTTCTACGATGCCGATGGCAGCGGTGCCGGTGCGGCCGTGGCCTTCGCCAATATCGGCGCCGGCCTGGCCCTGACCAATGCGGACTTCATCATCGCCTGATTGGCAGCCATGATTCTTTAAACGACAATGCCATCCTTCTCCATCGATGGAGAAGGATGGCATTGTCGTAACCGGGCACGGTCGTTTGTTGCGGGGCGGCCTGCAAAAACGGGGAACATTCGCTGCCCGGCCTGCGCTATGATCGGGCCATGATGGCGCGGGTCGACCACGCGCCCCGATTTGGAGAGGCATGATGATCGTAGGCACCGTCAAGGAGATCAAGAATCACGAATATCGCGTCGGTCTGACGCCGGAAAGCGTGCATGAACTGACTGCGCACGGCCATCATGTACTGGTCGAAAGCGGCGCGGGGGAAGGGATCGGCGCTGGGGATGCGCTCTACGAACGGGCCGGCGCAGAGATCGTCGCGGCCGCCGCCGACATCTTTGCCACGGCCGAAATGATCGTGAAGGTGAAGGAGCCGCAACCGCAGGAGCGCGCCGTGCTCCGTCCCGACCAGATCCTCTACACATATCTGCATCTGGCGCCGGACCCGGACCAGACCCGCGACCTGATCGCGTCGGGCGCGACCTGCATCGCCTATGAAACCGTGACCGATGCCCATGACGGCCTGCCGCTGCTAAAGCCCATGAGCCAGGTTGCCGGCCGCATGGCGATTCAGGCTGGCGCGACCGCGTTGGAAAAGGCGCATGGCGGGCGTGGCGTGCTATTGGGTGGGGTGCCCGGGGTGCTGCCCGCCAAGGTCGTGGTGATCGGTGGCGGCGTGGTCGGCTTCAACGCGGCGCAGATGGCGGCCGGGCTGGGCGCCGACGTCACCATTCTCGATCGTAGCCCGGAAGTACTGGAAAAGCTCGGCATGTATTTCGAGGCGCGGGCCAAGACCCGCTTTTCCAACCGCGCGAACCTCGCCGAATGCGTGGCGGAGGCAGATCTGGTGATCGGCGCCGTGTTGATCCCTGGCGCTGCCGCGCCCAAGCTGGTCAGCGCCGACATGCTCAAGACCATGAAGAAGGGGGCGGTGCTGGTCGACGTCGCAATCGACCAGGGCGGCTGTTTTGAAACCAGCCATGCCACCACCCATGCCGAGCCGACCTATATCGTCGATGGCGTCGTCCATTATTGCGTGGCCAACATGCCCGGCGCGGTCGCGCGCACCAGCACCTATGCGCTCAACAATGTGACCCTGCCTCATGCGCTGCGCATCGCTCAACTGGGTTGGAAGGAAGCGCTGCGTCGTGATCTTCACCTCCGCGCCGGTCTGAATGTCTGGGACGGAAAGGTCACCTACCAGGCGGTGGCCGATGATCTGGGCCTATCTTACACTCCGGCGGAAGAGGCGCTGAACTGAGCTTTTCCTGCAATTTTTCGTTATGATGAAAAAGGCGGCGCCCTCCCGAGACCAGGGGGCGCCGTTTTTCTCATAGGTCGTCGCCGCGATTTTGTTTCTCCCATACGGGATAGTTTGGGAGAGGAGCTTGCGGGTTGCTGCCCGTCGTTCGTTGAACGGGGCAGGGGGACATGACCACATGCCCCCCATGCATCCTGGTTCCGCCGAAGAGAGGCATGGTCTAATATCATGGTCGATTTCCCAACATTCGCCGCCCTGATCCGAAAAGGCGATCGCAGCACCATGCGCGTTCGCCGTGCCGTTCAGAAAAGGGGGCGCTGATGTCCGGTGATCTCATGGCCTGGATGGTGCCACTGGTGTCCATGCTGGCCGCTGGCCTGATTGCCGGCTTTGCCGCAGGCTTGTTCGGGATCGGCGGCGGCTTCGTCGTCGTCCCTGCCCTGCTGGTCGTCCTGCCGCTGCTGGGCGGCACGCATGACGCCATCGCCCATGTCGCCATCGGCACCTCCGCCGCGACCATCATCGTCACCTCAATCCGATCGCTGCTGGCCCATGCGAAGCGCGGCGCGGTGGAATTTGAAGTGCTCAAGACGTGGGCGCCCTGGATCGTGCTGGTCTGCGGCGCGGGGGTGCTGCTCGCCGGCCATGTCGACGGTAATACCCTCAAGATGATCTTTGCCACCGGCGTCGGCCTTATGTCCCTGAACTTCCTGCTGCCCAGCGTCAGCGGCAAGGTGGTCAGCGACACCATGCCGTCCGGTATCGTCCGCATGGGCATTGCCGGCGGCCTCGGCACCTTCTCCTCGCTGCTCGGCATCGGCGGCGGCGTGATCGCGATCATGGTGATGACGCTGTGTGGCCGCACCATCCACCGTGCCATTGCGACGGCATCGGGTATCGGCACGCTGATCGCCATCCCCACCACTATCGGCTTTGCCATCATTGGCTTTAAGGAGGGGGGACTGCCCTGGGGGTCGCTCGGCTATATCAACGTGCCCGCCACGCTGGCGATCGCGTCCATGTCGATGCTGACCGCGCCGTTGGGTGTCGCCGCGACGCACAGCCTGCCCGCCGGTCCGCTCAAGAAGATCTTCGGCATCTATCTTATCATCATTTCGGTCATCATGTTTCGGGGGGCTATGCACGGTTGATATCGTCCCATAATCGAACGCCGTTTGCAGGCCGCCAGCGATACGCTTTAACAGGCTTTGTCACTGGCGGCCTTTCTCGTTATCTGCGAGCGGGGGGACCATGATGGCGCAGGCGGACGCAATTTCGGTATTGCTGGTGGAGGATGACGAAGCTGCGCGCGCCAATATCGCCGCCATCCTGAGCGGTGCCGGTATGGTGGTGGAGCAGGCGATCGACGGCGCCATTGGCCTCAATCGTGCCGGCGGCGGCAGCCATGACGTGATCATTCTTGACCGTATGCTCCCCCATCTGTCGGGTATCGATATCGTCACTCGCCTGCGTGTTGCGGGTGTGGGCGCGCCGGTGCTGATGCTATCCGCGCTCGGCCGCAGCGAACATCGTGTCGAAGGTCTGGAAAGCGGCGTCGACGATTATCTTGCCAAGCCGTTCGAGCCGGACGAACTGGTCGCCCGCGTTCGCGCGCTGTGGCGCCGGGCCAGCCGTCGCAGCCATGAACCGGTGCTGCTGTTCGGCGATCTGGAATGCCATGTGAAGGCGCGGACTGCCTTTCGGCAAGGGAAGCATCTGCCGCTCTCGCCAAAGGAATTTGAGCTTTTCCGTTATCTGATGGAACATGCCGGCGAAGTGGTGACGCGCGAAATGCTGCTGCGCCAGGTGTGGAAACTCAGCTTCGATCCGCAGACCAATGTGGTCGATGTCAATGTCGGCCGCCTGCGCCGCAAGCTTGAGGATGGGTTCGACGGTCCGGTGCTGGAAACCGTATGGGGCACTGGCTACCGTCTGATCGCGGCGGGATCGGGCCTTGCCTAGACCCGACCTGTTCCGCTCGGTCTTCGGGCGGGTCACGCTTTCGGCGCTGCTGGTCAGCCTGCTTTCTACCCTGGCGCTGTTTCTGGTGGTGCAGAAGATCGTCGATGATGACGGTCGGGCGATGCTGGCGCGCGAGGTCGATACCGACCTTGCTGGCCTGGCAGACATTTATCTCAGCAGCGACGTCGCGGAACTGCGCGAGCGGATTGCCGACCGCCTGGCAATGAACCGCGAGGATGGCGAACGCAGCTGGTATCTGCTGACCGATCCGGCTGGGCGGCGTCTTGCCGGCAATCTCGATCGCTGGCCCATCATCGCGTCGGAAGTATCAGAGGCGCGTTATATCACTTTGCCGGACGGCGACCGCATGTTTGCCCGCGCAACCCAGTTGGGCACCGGCGCGCGCCTGCTTGTAGGGCGCAGCAGCTATCGCGGGCAGGCACTGCTGGGGCGCCTTGCTACCGCATTTGCCGTGGCCGGGGCCGGCATCGCATTGCTCAGCCTGGTGGCGGGTCATTTCGGCTTGCGCGCGGGCGAGGCCTATCATCCCTGGCTCGCCTCCACCGATCCCGCCCTTGACGAATACGGCCTGGGCCATGTGTTCCTGATGCAGGTCATCGCCGCCATGCCGGAACTGGGCC
>JAGVJS010000061.1 GCA_020051025.1 Sphingobium sp.
CCGGGCCGAACGAGGCCGTGGGAGGCCAGCACCTCGACCGCCGCCGGGTCGATATTCTCGAACTCATACGTGACGACATCGACGCCATCGGCAAAAGCCGCGAGCGCGTCGGCATCCTCATAGGCGCCCCGCGTCCAGTTGGGCGACACATCGGCGGCCGGGCCGCTCTCCTCCGGCGCGTAGATGCAGGTGCGATAGCCCAGCTGCGCCGCCGCCATGGCGATCATCCGGCCAAGCTGGCCGCCGCCGAGGATACCGATGGTGGAGCCGGGCGCGATGGTCGTCATAGGTCTTCCGTTTCAGTCTTCGACGGTTTCGGCAACAGCGTCCGTCTGGCGCGTGCGCCAGGCGTCCAGCCGCTCAGCCAGTTCGGAATCGTTGGTGGCCAGAATCGACGCCGCCAACAGACCGGCATTGATCGCGCCGGGCTTGCCGATCGCCAGCGTGGCGACGGGAATACCACCCGGCATCTGGACGATCGACAGCAGCGAATCCATTCCCTTCAGCGCCTTGGATTCGACCGGCACGCCCAGCACCGGCAGGCGGGTCATCGACGCGCACATGCCCGGCAGATGCGCAGCCCCGCCGGCACCGGCGATGATGACCTTCAGCCCGCGATCGACCGCGCCGGTGGCATAATCATAGAGTCGCTGCGGCGTGCGATGAGCGGATACCACCTTGCATTCATGGGCGACGCCCAGCACTTCGAGCGTCTCGGCGGCATGGCGCATCGTCTCCCAATCGGACCGCGACCCCATGATGATGCCGACTGTGACTGCCCCGCTCATATCATGCTTCCCCAAACAGGGCGGAATCTGCACCCGCCCGGAAAGCCAAGCCCCTTAGCGGCCGGGCCGCCGAGGGGCAATGTAGATTCCGCCTAAAATCCGTTCGTTTCGAGCGAAGCCTGTCCTGAGCCTGTCGAAGGGTCGAGGAACGCGAAGCACCGCGCCTGCCGCTTCTCGACACGCTCGAAGCGAACGGAGGTTTCAGCGTTCCGACAGATAATAGCGCTCGATCGCGCTCAGGTCGTCGGCCAGTTCATAGACGATCGGCTGGCCGGTCGGAATTTCCAGTTCGGTGATCTCATCGTCGGGAATGTTCGACAGATGCTTCACCAGCGCGCGCAGCGAATTGCCATGGGCGGAAATGACGACACGCTTGCCGGCCTTCAGGTCAGGCGCGATGGTCGATTCCCAATAGGGCAGCACGCGGGCGATCGTGTCCTTCAGGCTTTCGGTCGACGGGATGGCGATGCCGTCGTAACGGCGATCGGCCGACAGGTCGAACTCGCTGCCCGCTTCCAGCACCGGCGGCGGAATGTCGAAGCTGCGACGCCAGATCTTGACCTGCGCGTCGCCATGCCTGGCCGCCGTCTCCGCCTTGTTGAGGCCAGTGAGGCCGCCATAATGGCGCTCATTGAGGCGCCAGTCCTTCTCGACCGGCAACCACAAGCGACCCATTTCCTCCAGCACCAGGTTCAGCGTCTTGATCGCCCGGCTCTGGACGGAGGTATAGCACTGGTCGAAATCCAGCCCCTTTTCCTTGAGCAAACGCCCGGCGGCACGCGCTTCCTCGACACCCTTTTCCGTCACATCGACGTCCCACCAGCCGGTGAAGCGATTTTCCAGATTCCAGGCCGACTGGCCATGGCGGATAAGGACGAGAGTGGGCATGGGGCGCGTCTCCTGCACAAGCGCGGTCAATAGGAAACCCTGCCACCCCCTCAACCGTTCAGGCTGAGCCTGTCGAAGCCCTGCCCTTTTCTTCAAGAAGAATGGCCCTTCGACAAGCTCAGGGCGAACGGGGAAGAGAATAGCGTGATTACCGGATGATCCCATAACGGGCAAAATCCTGCGCGCAAGCCTTGCGAGCGGTCAGCCCGCGCCCACATTGCAGTCGATCCGCCGATGCGATAGCCACAGCGGGACCAACGAAAAGGAAGCAGCAACTTGGCATTTGTGAAGGGCGCCTGGCGCATATTGGTCGCGATCAAGGACGGCCTCGTCCTCCTCTTCCTGCTGCTCTTCTTCGGCGCGCTCTATGCCGCCCTCTCCTTCTCGCCCAAGCCGGCAAAGAGCGTGTCGTCCGGCGCGCTGCTGCTCGACCTCGACGGCAGCATCGTCGAACAGCCGACCGAAGCCAGCGCCATGGCCCTGCTCAGCGGCTCCGGCCCGGAAGCGAAGGAATATCGCCTGTCCGACATCGTCGCCGCCCTCGACGCGGCCAAGAGCGACAGCAAGGTCAAGGCCGTGGTCCTCAACCTCGACGGCTTCGTCGGCGGCGGACAGGTGGCGATGAGCCGCGTGGGCAAGGCGCTGGACGCCGTGCGCGCCGCCAAGAAGCCAGTCCTTGCCTATGCCACCCTCTACAGCGACGACGGCTATCAACTCGCCGCCCATGCCAGCGAAGTGTGGAGCGATCCGCTGGGCGGCGTCGCCATCCTCGGTCGCGGTGGCTCCCAACTCTATTATAAGGGGCTGATCGACAAGCTGGGCGTCAACACCCATGTCTATCGTGTCGGCACCTATAAGAGCTTCGTCGAACCCTTCACCCGCACCGAACAATCGCCCGAAGCCAAACAGGCCAATCAGGCGCTGGCCGGCGCCCTGTGGCAAAGCTGGCAGAATGATGTGACAAAGGCCAGGCCCAAGGCAAAGATCGCCGCCTATGCCGCC
>JAGVJS010000377.1 GCA_020051025.1 Sphingobium sp.
CATGCCGGCGACTCCCGCCGCGCCTGCCGCACCTGCATCGCCCCAGACTGCGACTCCGGCCGCACCGGCCAATCCCGCTCCGTCAGTCGCGTCGATCGTCGATACCGAATTTCCGGCCTATGACGCCAACAAGGACGGGCAGCTCGATCAGCCGGAGTTCACCCGCTGGATGGTGGCGCTGAAGAGTCAGGAGATGAAGGCGACCGGTTCCACGCTGCCGCCTGAGCAGGTCACGGCCTGGGCCAACGGCGCCTTTGCCACGGCGGACAAGGATAAAAGCCTGTCGATCAGCAAGAGCGAACTGGTCACGTATTTGAGCGGCGGCGCCGCCTGATGGAATAACCGCTCCCCCCTGTCACGAAGGCGGGACATAAGAGCCCGAAGGGTCGCACCCGGAGGCGGCATGGAACGAAGGCCATGCCGCCTCTTTTTTATGACATGTTCGGGCAAGTCCGTTTTGCATTATCGTGATGTCATCCTGAATTTTTTCAGGATTCATTTGCCTCACAGGGCAACGGCGCACGGCCGTATGATGGATGCTGAAACAAGGTCAGCATGACGACCGAGAAATTGTAAGGCTTCAGCCCTTTTTGCGGCTGTAGAGCAGCGCAGCGACGATTGCTGCGGAACCGATGCCGACGGCCGCACCGGCCCACACGCCCTTCCCCGCAGACTTGATCGCCGCTGTGGCGAGATCGACCTTGCTTTTGTCCTTGGCCGTTTCGGCTGCGGGTGTTGCGGGAGCGGCGGCCTCTGCGCCAACGACTGCGTCCATGTCCGACGCGCTGTTTTCAGTCTTGCTCATGACAGACACAGCTATGCCCGAAAGGCACCGTTCGGAAAAGCGGTTATAATCCCCCGCCCTACGACTTTCCGCTGACGCGCCTTTTGCGCAACACCCCTTGACTTCGGCTGGCTTTCGCTGTTGGTAGCGCTATCAATTTACAACCGCCATTTTAGGAGTTGATGATGCCGGGGGAAATCTCCTTGCTTGATTGCCTGCCCGCCGACTGGCGCGAAGGCCTGTTTGTCGGCCGCGTCCTGACAGCCGATGGCCCCAGCCCGATCCTGGTGGACAAGGGCATCGCCTATGACATGAGCCGCGTTGCACCGACCGTCGCTCAACTGGTTGAAAAGCTCCCGCTCGACACATCCGCCGGCGAAAAGCTCGGCGCGCTCGATACGCTGGCTCTGCCCCTGATCAGCCCGGTCGATCTGCAATGCGTCAAGGCGTGCGGGGTGACCTTCGCCCTGTCGGCGCTGGAGCGCGTGATCGAGGAACGCGCCCGCGGTGACGCCAGTGCCGCCGCCGAAATTCGCGGCCGTCTGGAAGAGCGCGTCGGCGGTTCGATTCGCGCCGTGGTGCCCGGATCACCCGAAGCTGCTGCGCTCAAGGCTGCGCTGATCGAGGATGGCCTGTGGTCACAATATCTGGAAGTCGCGATCGGCCCCGACGCGGAAGTCTTCACCAAGTCGCCGGTCCTGTCGACCGTGGGCCTGGGCGCGGAGATCGGCATCCGGTCGGACTCGACCTGGAACAACCCCGAGCCAGAGGTCGTGCTGCTGGTCAATGCCGCCGGGAGCGCTATCGGCGCGACGCT
Organism: Sphingobium sp.; assembly: GCA_020051025.1. Lineage (GTDB taxonomy): Bacteria > Pseudomonadota > Alphaproteobacteria > Sphingomonadales > Sphingomonadaceae > Sphingobium. The sequence goes on from JAGVJS010000377.1 coordinate 1,602, forward strand.
GGGCAATGACGTCAACCTGCGCGATTTCGAGGGACGCTCGGCCCTGCTGCTGGGCAAGGCGAAGGACAATAATGCGTCCTGCTCGCTGGGGCCGCTGGTTCGTCTGTTCGACGGCGATTTCACCATCGACGATGTGCGCAACGCCGAACTGGAACTGACCATCGACGGGCCGGAAGGCTATCGCCTGGAAGGCCATAGCAGCATGAACCAGATCAGCCGCGATCCGCTGGAACTGGTGCGCCAGACCCTGTCCGAACATCAATATCCCGACGGCTTCACCCTGTTCCTGGGCACGTTGTTCGCGCCGGTGCAGGATCGCGATGAGCCGGGCCGCGGCTTCACCCACAAGGTCGGCGACGTGGTCGCCATTTCCACGCCGCGCCTCGGCAAGCTGGTCAACACGGTCGTGACGTCGAAGGACGCCGCGCCCTGGAGCTTTGGCCTGACCGCTCTGTTCACCAACCTTGCCGCACGCGGCCTGCTGAAAGACAACGCATGAGCCGTGCCATCTACCCCAGCCTGAAGGGCAAGCGGGTCTTTATCTCCGGCGGCGGCAGCGGCATTGGCGAAGGCCTGGTCGAGGCGTTCGCAGGGCAAGGCGCACATGTCGCCTTCTGTGACATCGCGGTGGAACAGAGCGAAGCGCTGGTCGCCCGCCTCTCTGGTGCGGCCTTCACGCCGATCTTCCATGCTGTAGACCTGCGCGACATTGAAGCCGTGCAGGCGATGATCGGCACGGTGGAGCAGCAGTTGGGCGGGATCGATATCCTGATCAACAATGCCGCCAATGACGATCGCCACACGGTCGAAGAGGTCACGCCCGCTTATTGGGATGAGCGGATGGCTGTCAACCTGCGCCATCTCTTCTTCGCGGCGCAGGCAGCGGTGCCGGCGCTGAAGCGTGCCGGTGGCGGCGTGATCCTGAATTTCGGGTCGATCAGCTGGCATCTCGCCCTGCCCGAACTGACGCTGTACCAGACCGCCAAGGCAGCGATCGAGGGGCTGACCCGCAGCCTTGCCCGCGACCTTGGCCGGGACAATATCCGCGTCAACACTATCATCCCCGGCAATGTGAAGACGCTGCGTCAGGAAAAATGGTACACGCCCGAAGGCGAAGCGGAAATCGTCGCAGCGCAATGTCTGGACGGTCGCATCCTGCCGGAAGACGTCGCCGCGCTGGCGATGTTCCTGGCATCGGACGATGCGCGTTACTGCACCGCACATGACTATTTCATCGATGCCGGCTGGCGCTGATAGCATGACGCCCAAGGACTATGGCGATCCGCAGAGCGTCCTGTCTGTCGGCGCGACGCTGGGCGAAGGACCGGTCTGGGTGGCGCGCGACGCCGCCCTGTGGTTCGTCGATATCAAGGGGCACCGCATCCACCGCTACGACCCGGCGCTGGACGTCGGGCGTAGCTGGGCGGCGCCCTGTCAGGTGGGCTGGATATTGCCGACCCACGACGGGCTGTTCGCGGTCGGTTTGCAGACCGGCGTGCATCGTTTCGATCCGGTGCAGGCCAGCTTCACGCTGCTCCATGCGCCCGAAACCCATCTGCCCGGCAACCGGCAGAATGATGCCTGTGTCGCACCGGACGGCGCGCTGTGGTTCGGATCGATGGATGATGCGGAGGAGGCTGATAGCGGCTATTTCTACCGCTTCCACAAGGACGCCTGTGTCGAAAGCGGCCTGCCCGCCGTGTCGATCACCAACGGCCCTGCTTTCTCACCCGATGGCCGGACGCTCTATCATACCGACACGCTGGGCAAGCGTATCTGGCGCACCGCGCTCAACGACGACGGATCGGTCGGCAACACCAGCCTGTTTGCGAAGATTGAGGATGGCGCCGGCTATCCCGATGGGCCGACCGTGGACGCGGAAGGCTGTCTGTGGACCGGCCTGTTCGGCGGATGGGCGGTGCGCCGCTACGATCCCGCCGGCAAGCTGATGCGGGAAGTGCGCTTCCCCGTCGCCAACATCACCAAGATCGCCTTTGGCGGCGAGGGGCTATCCACCGCCTATGCGACGACGGCGCGCAAGGGGCTGGATATGACAGCGTTGACAAAGCAGCCCCTGGCAGGCGATCTGTTCGCCTTCGACCCCGGCGTCGCCGGGCTGCCTGGCCATATCGCCACAGTGCATGTCGCAACGATATAAGAATTGGAAGGATGAAGACGGATGAGTGAGGGGAGCGCGGAAAAGGTCAACATGGCCTTTATCGCCGCGATCGTGGCCGTGGCGACGATCGGCGGTTTCATGTTCGGCTATGACAGCGGCGTCATCAACGGCACGCAAAAGGGGCTGGAAAGCGCCTTTGACCTGGGCAAGCTGGGCATCGGCATCAATGTCGGCGCGATTCTGGTGGGTTCGTCCATCGGCGCGTTCGGCGCAGGCCGCATGGCCGACCTGATCGGCCGTCGCGGCGTGATGATGGCCGCCGCTATACTCTTCCTGGTCAGCGCCCTCCTCGCAGGCGCAGCCGGTTCCTCCGCGATTTTCATCGTCGCCCGCATCATCGGTGGTCTGGGCGTCGGCGCGGCGAGCGTGATTTCGCCTGTTTATATTTCCGAAGTCACCCCCGCTAATGTGCGCGGCCGCCTGTCGTCGATACAGCAGGTGATGATCATCTCCGGCCTGACCGGTGCCTTCGTCGCGAACTTCGTGCTGGCCCGCTATGCCGGTGGCTCGACCGCGCCGCTGTGGCTGGACTTCCCGGCCTGGCGCTGGATGTTCTGGTTGCAGGCGATCCCGGCTGCCATCTATTTCCTTGCTTTGCTCGTCATCCCGGAAAGCCCCCGCTATCTGGTCGCGCGGGGACAGGATGAGCGCGCGCTGGCCGTGCTGACCCGCCTGTTCGGGGCGCAGGAAGCCGCGCGCAAGGTCGCGGACATCCGCGCCAGTCTGGCCGCCGATCATCATCGTCCCAAGCTGTCGGACCTGATCAGCAAGACCACGGGCAAGATCCGCCCGATCGTGTGGACCGGCATCGGCCTCGCCGTCTTCCAGCAGCTGGTCGGCATCAATGTCGTCTTCTATTATGGCGCCACCCTGTGGGAGGCCGTCGGTTTCTCCGAAGACAATGCGTTGCAGATCAACATCCTGTCCGGCATGCTGTCGATCGGCGCGTGCCTGGGCACGATCATGCTGGTCGACCGGATCGGTCGCAAGCCGCTGTTGCTGATCGGTTCGGCCGGCATGGCGGTGACGCTGGCCGTGGTTGCCTATGCCTTTTCCACCGCCGTTACCGGCGCGGACGGCGCGGTGTCGCTGCCCGGCCATAACGGCCTGATGGCGCTGATCGCGGCGAATCTCTATGTGATCTTCTTCAACCTCAGCTGGGGTCCGATCATGTGGGTGATGCTGGGCGAAATGTTCCCGAACCAGATCCGCGGATCGGGTCTGGCCGTCGCCGGTTTCGCGCAGTGGATCGCCAATGCGGCGATCTCGGTCAGCTTCCCGGCGCTCGCCGTGTCGCCGGGGCTGGTCGTCACCTATACCGGCTATGCCTTCTTCGCGCTGATCAGCTTCTTCTTCGTCCGCGCCATGGTGCATGAGACGAAGGGCCGCGAGCTTGAGGATATGGAAGGCTGAGCAAGGATAATATCATCCTGCGGGCGGGAGGGCTGGAAGCGGCCCTTTCGCCCGCTGTCGGCGGGTCGTTGCTGGGGCTGACGCTGGACGGCGTCGACCTGCTGCGGCGGGCGCCG
>JAGVJS010000015.1 GCA_020051025.1 Sphingobium sp.
CCGGCGAACGCATGCGCCTGCCCGGCTTTACCGAAGTAAGCGGCGTGTGCACCCATCCCGACTGGCGCGGCCGGGGGCTGGCCGGCGCGCTGATGCGGATCGTGACACAGGCGATGCTGGACCGAGGCGAAACGCCTTTCCTCCACGCCTACGCCTCCCATGACCGCACGATCGCGCTCTATCGCTCGCTGGGGTTCGCGGTGCGGGCGGTGTTGCCGATGGCGGTGCTGACAGGTAGCGGACAACCGACGGCATAGGCTCGTCCGACCGCTGTAGGACAGCCAAATAGGACAAGAAAAAGGCCGGTGGATCGCTCCACCGGCCTTTTCTGATGTTCGCGAAGAGCGAAGGACTTCGATCTGCGGGTGGAGCCAAACCCCACCCGCCATGTTCGTTTTTAGAAGTCCATGCCGCCCATGCCGCCCATGCCACCGGGCATGCCAGCCGGGGCCGGCTTGTCTTCGGGCAGTTCCGAAACGGCAGCTTCAGTGGTGATCAGCAGACCAGCGACCGAGGCAGCGTTCTGGAGCGCGGTGCGCACAACCTTGGTCGGGTCGATGACGCCAGCGGCGACGAGGTTTTCATACACGTCGGTCGAAGCGTTGAAGCCGAACGAGGTGTCGTCCTGATCCAGCAGCTTGCCCGAAACGACCGCGCCGTCATGGCCGGCGTTCGCCGCGATCTGGCGAACCAGAGCCGTCAGCGATTTGCGGACGATGTCGATGCCGCGGGTCTGGTCGTCATTGGCGCCGGTGACGCCTTCCAGAACCTTGGTCGAGTAGAGCAGAGCCGTACCACCGCCGGGCACGATGCCTTCTTCGACGGCTGCGCGCGTGGCGTGCAGGGCGTCGTCGACGCGGTCCTTGCGTTCCTTGACTTCCACTTCGGTCGCGCCGCCGACCTTGATGACGGCCACGCCGCCAGCGAGCTTCGCCAGACGTTCCTGAAGCTTTTCGCGGTCATAGTCGCTGGTGGTGTTTTCGATCTGCGAACGGATCTGTTCCGTGCGGCCCTTGATCGAGTCGGCTTCACCGGCGCCATCGACGATGGTGGTGTTATCCTTGTCGATGGTGACGCGCTTGGCGGTGCCGAGCATGCCGAGCGTAACCGATTCCAGCTTGATGCCGAGATCTTCGGAAATCACTTCGCCCTTGGTCAGGACGGCGATGTCTTCCAGCATCGCCTTGCGGCGGTCGCCGAAGCCCGGTGCCTTGACCGCAGCAACCTTCAGGCCGCCACGCAGCTTGTTGACGACCAGGGTCGCCAGCGCTTCGCCTTCGATATCTTCCGCGATGATCAGGAGCGGACGGCCCGACTGAACGACGGCTTCCAGAATGGGAAGGATCGACTGAAGGTTCGACAGCTTCTTTTCGTGGATCAGGATGTACGGATCAGCCAGCTCGACAGCCATCTTTTCCGGGTTGGTGATGAAGTAGGGCGACAGGTAGCCGCGGTCGAACTGCATGCCTTCTACGACGTCCAGTTCGAAGTCGAGACCCTTGGCCTCTTCCACGGTGATGACGCCTTCCTTGCCGACCTTTTCCATGGCTTCGGCGATCTTTTCGCCGACTTCACGGTCGCCATTGGCGGAAATGATGCCGACCTGGGCAACTTCCGACGAACCGGCGACGGGCTTCGAGCGGCCCTTGATGTCTTCGACAACCTTGGCGACGGCGAGATCGATGCCGCGCTTCAGGTCCATCGGGTTCATGCCGGCGGCAACCGACTTCATGCCTTCGCGCACGATGGCCTGAGCCAGAACGGTCGCGGTGGTGGTGCCGTCACCGGCGATATCGTTGGTCTTCGAAGCAACTTCGCGGACCATCTGGGCGCCCATATTCTCGAACTTGTCCTTCAGTTCGATTTCCTTGGCGACGCTGACGCCGTCCTTGGTGATACGGGGTGCACCGAAGCTCTTGTCGATGACGACGTTGCGGCCCTTCGGGCCCAGGGTCACCTTGACCGCGTCGGCCAGGATGTCGACGCCGCGCAGGATGCGCTCACGAGCGTCACGCGAAAACTTTACGTCCTTCGCTGCCATGATCTTTTACCTTCGTTTGAGAATTGCAAAATTTGCGAAGTTCACACCGTCACAGGGCGCGAATTTCCGCCGAAATTAGGAATGAATATCCGGTTCGCAGCTTTACGCCACGATGCCGAGAATATCGCTTTCCTTCATGATGAGCAGGTCTTCACCGTCGACCTTGACTTCGGTGCCCGACCATTTGCCGAACAGTACGCGATCGCCGGCCTTGACGTCCAGCGGCGTGACCTTGCCGTCTTCGGCCTTGCTGCCCGAACCCACGGAGACGATTTCGCCTTCCTGCGGCTTTTCCTTGGCGGTGTCGGGGATGATGATGCCACCGGCAGTCTTCGCTTCCGCTTCGATGCGGCGAACGAGAACGCGGTCATGCAACGGACGAAATGCCATGTTGAGTGCCTTTCCCTTGGCGTAATTTGGGATGGGGCGCAGCGAATGGGAAAGCGGAGTCGTGCTCCGAAATGCCCTGTCCGCCTGGTCCTTCTCCCGATGAACTCTTTGTTGTTAGCACTCACCGATCAGGAGTGCCAGCGGCATGCATATGGAAAAGTTGCTTCGCTGGTCAAGGGGACGGAACCGGAAAAATTTTCCTGCCCGCCCCGATCCGGGCCAGTGCATCGCCGCAGATAGGCCCGGCCGTCACGATCGTCATCCCCGGCGCGACGGATTGCGCGGATATTGCGGCTATTCCTTATATATGTCGCATTGGGAATCTTTGATGACAGCAGCATCGCGCGCGCGTGTCGCCAGTTATGGTCGGCACAAGCAAAGGAGAGGATGATGCCCTATACCACGATCCTGGCCGCTGTTGACGTCAACAGCCCTGACCTGGCCCATGCCGCCATTGCCGGCGCGGCCGAAATTGCGGGCGCCACCGGCACCGTTCATATCCTCTATGTCCGTTATTATCTCCCCACCCGCTATTCAGAATTGCTGGCGATCGATTTTGACGAGCAGGAAGAGGAGGACGCCATGGCCGCCATGCAGGAATGGGCGGACGAAGCCGGGCTGGACCCGGCCCGCACCCAGATATTCACCCGGCGCGGCCGCGTGCGGGACGAAGTGCTGATCGAGGCGGAACGGCGCAAGGCCGACCTGATCGTCATCGGATCGCACCAGCCGTCCCTGACATCGAAGCTGCTTGGCTCCAATGCGTCCGCCATCGTGCATCAATCGCCGGTCAGTGTGCTGGTGGTGCGGACGGATGCGAATTAATCATGGATAGTTGAAAGGCGCTTGGTTGCGGGCGGCAGGGCCGCTTCCTACCTGCGGGCCATATCCTCTTATCGGAGCCAGCCCGCATGACCGAAACCTACACCCCGCCCAAAGTCTGGATCTGGGACGAGGGCAATGGCGGCCCCTTCGCCAATATCAACCGCCCGATCGCCGGTGCGACCCATGACAAGGATCTGCCGGTCGGCGATCATCCGCTCCAGCTTTATTCGCTCGCCACGCCCAATGGGCAGAAGGTGACGATCCTGCTGGAAGAATTGCTGGAAGCGGGCGTTTCGGCCGCCGACTATGACGCCTGGCTCATCAGGATCGGCGATGGCGACCAGTTCGGCAGCGGGTTTGTCGACGTCAATCCCAACAGCAAGATCCCCGCCCTGCTCGACCGCAGCGTATCGCCGCCGCAGCGCGTGTTCGAATCCGGCTCGATCCTGCTCTACCTCGCGGAAAAGTTCGGCAAGTTCCTGCCATCCGATCCCGCCGGGCGGACCGAGACGCTCAACTGGCTGTTCTGGCAGATGGGTGCCGGCCCATTGCTGGGCGGCGGCTTCGGTCATTTCTTCGCCTATGCGCCGGAGAAATACGAATATCCGATCAATCGCTACACGATGGAAGTGAAGCGGCAACTGGACCTGCTCGACAAGCGGCTGGCGGACAATGAGTATGTGGCGGGTACGGAATACACGATCGCCGATATTGCCATCTGGCCCTGGTATGGCGGGCTGGTGCTGGGCCGGGCCTATGGCGCAGCGGAGTTTCTGGATGCTGGCAGCTACACGAATCTGCTGCGCTGGGCCAAGCAGATCGACGCCCGCCCTGCCGTGAAGCGTGGCCGCATGGTCAACAAGGTGAACGGGCCGCTGGAAGAGCAGTTGCACGAACGCCATGACGCTGGCGATTTCGCCACGAAAACGCAGGACAAGCTGGAAGGGGCGGCTTGAGGCCCTAACGTTAAACAAACACTTACGTCATCCCGGCCTTGAGCCGGGATCCCGCTTCTTCGATCGACTTGCGCCCTGACAAAAAGCGGGGCCCCGGCTCAAGGCCGGGGCGACGCAGGTGGATTCTCAGGGTTTCAATAGCCGACCGTAAACCGTGCCCGGCTATGCTGCGGCTGTTCGATCTCGTCGACCAGCGCGATGGCATAGTCGGCGTAGGAGATGCTGCTGTTGCCGTCCGCATCCACCAGCAGTTCGTCCTTGCCCAGCCGGAATCTGCCCTTGCGATCGCCGACGAAGAAATAGGCGGAGGGCGAGAGGAAGGTCCAGTCGATATCGTCCACGCCGCGCAAATAGGCCAGGAAGTCTGCCCCCTTGCCGGCTTCGGCCTTATAGGCTTCGGGGAAGTCCGGTGTGGTGATGAGCGGTACGCCCGGTGCGACCTCCAGACTGCCCGCGCCACCGACCACCAGATAGCGGGGTACGCCGGATTGGCGCACCACATTCACCAGCGAAGCGGGATCGGTGTCGGAGAACATCACCGCGCTGACCACCACGTCATGACCGCGGATCGCTTCGATCAGGGCATCTGCATGCTGCACATCGCCGGCGACTGCCGTGACGCCATCAACCTTGACCGCATTTTCGGGATGGCGGGAAATGGCCGTCACCTGATGCCCGCGCCGCGCCAGTTCCGCGCTGATTTCCGTGCCGGCGCGGCCGGTGCCGCCGATGATCGCTACTTTCATGGCTGAGTCTCCATAGGTGGTTACTGATGGAAACCAGATAGCGATTAGGATATCATGATCGCAAGAAGGCACCTGCCCGTCACCAGGTTACGCCAAGGAAACCATTATGGAATTGCCCCAACCTCCTCGCATCGGCGACGCCTATAATCCCGACTGCCCGACCCGCCATGTGCTGGACCGGATCGGCGACAAATGGGCGGTGCTGGTGATGTTGACGCTGAAGGACGGGCCGGTGCGCTTCAATGATCTGCGGCGACGGATCGGCGCGATTTCGCAGAAGATGCTGTCGCAGACGCTGAAGAGCCTGGAGCGGGATGGACTGGTCAGCCGGGCCGCCTTCCCCACCGTGCCGGTGACGGTGGAATATCGGCTGACGCCGCTGGCTGGCGGGCTGATCGGCATATTGGACCAGATCACCCATTGGGCGGAAATGCATGTGGGGGAGATTATGGCGGCGCGGCGTGGCCATGATGCGGAGGCGGCGTTGGCGGCGTAAACTCTACCCCGCCGCTTTCACGATCTCCGCCCATTCCGCTTCGCTGATGACCTTGATCTCCAGCGCTGCGGCCTGTTTCAGCTTGCTGCCCGCACCCGGCCCGGCAACCACGAGATCGGTCTTGGCGCTGACCGAACCGGCGGCCTTGGCCCCCAGCCGCTCGGCCTGCGCCTTGGCCTCGTCGCGGCTCATGGTTTCCAGCTTGCCGGTGAAGACCACGATCTTGCCGGTCACGGCGCTGGCGGTGGTTTCGACGACATAGTCTGGCGGCGCGACTTCGGACAGAAGGTCGTCCCACGCCTCCACATTATGCGGTTCGTGGAAGAAGTCGGCCAGTGCATGCCCCACCGCGCTACCCACATTTTCCACGCCGATATGTTCGGCGATCGCCTTGTCCCGCTTGGCCTGCGTTTCGGCAGGATCGGCGGCGGCGCGCAGGGCGATGATCTCTTCGCTTAGCGCACGGATGGCGGGCAGCGTCGTATAGCGCTTCAGCAGGTCGCGCGCCGTCACCGCGCCGACATGGCGGATGCCAAGGCCGAAGAGCAGCTTCGCGGCGTCGGGCGCACGCTTCGCCTCGATCGCGGCGAGGAGATTGTCGACCGACTTTTCCTTCCAGCCTTCGCGGCCAAGAAGGTCGGGTCGATGCTTTTTCAGGCGGAAGATGTCGGCCGGTTCTGCGATCCAGCCGAGGTCCAGAAACTCCTGAATCGACTTTTCCCCCAGCCCCTCGATGTCCAGCGCGGCGCGGCTGACGAAATGGCGCAGCCGCTCGAACCGCTGGGCTGGACAGATCAAGCCACCGGTGCAGCGGAAATCGACTTCCTCCTCCTCCCGCACCGCCTCGGACTGGCAAACCGGGCAATGGGTCGGGAAAGGAAAGGGTTCGCGTTCCTCCGCGCGGGTCAGATTCTCGACCACCTGCGGGATGACGTCACCGGCGCGCTGCACGACGATGCGGTCGCCGGGGCGCACGCCCAGCCGGGCAATTTCATCCGCATTGTGCAGCGTCACGTTGGAGACGACCACGCCGCCCACGGTTACGGGGGTCAGGCGGCCCACCGGGGTCAGCTTACCGGTGCGGCCGACCTGAATGTCGATCGCTTCGAGCGTCGTCTGGGCGCGCTCGGCAGGGAATTTATGGGCGATGGCCCAGCGCGGCGCCTTCGCCACGAAGCCGAGGCGCTGCTGCCAGTCGAGCCGGTCGACCTTGTACACCACGCCGTCGATATCGAAGGGCAGTTCGGCGCGCGCGGCTTCAATGCCGCGATAATGGGCGATGAGGGCGTCGAGGCTGTCGACGCAGGCCAGCATGTCCGACACCGGCAGGCCCCATGACGCGATCGCCTGCATCACGCCCAGTTGGGTGTCGGCGGGCACTTCGCTGTGCGCGCCCCAGCCATGGGCCAAAAAG
>JAGVJS010000356.1 GCA_020051025.1 Sphingobium sp.
CGACAGGCGCGGACCGTCGAGCAGGAGACGGGCGGGCAACGGGATATGTCCAAGCAGCGCCGGCGCGAAGGGCGCGGGCATAGGAAGGATCGGCGTGTTGGCGGACAAAGCGATATCCATTTCCGCAGCCAAAATCGCGTCGTCGTGCAGGGTGATGCGCGCGATGAGCGCGGCGGCGGGCGGGCGCGGGCTGATGTCGGCGGGATCCAGGGTCAGGCCGAGAGCTGCCTCGACTTCCGCGAGCAAGGCGTTGGCAGCGTCCAGCAAGGCGGCCATGGCGGGACCATCGGCGGCGTCCGTGCGGACCGGCTGGCCATCGACATGGCGAAGGCGGAAGGCGATATCTTCAGCGCAGCGAAACCAATCGGGGGACTCTTGCCCGCCTTCTTGCGCGCTCACGCCGGAGCAGGGCGGCGGTGAGGCTATGGTCGCGCGCAGCAGCAGCGTCCCTGCCCGGCGGCCGTTAAGGGCGGCCAGCAGCGCGTGGCGCATATGCGCTTCCGCCACCGACAGAATGGGAAATCGCGGTTTTTCGGAAATGGTCATGGCATCACCCGGTGAGCCGGGAACGCATCATTCGGCACCTTGCCATCCGGCCAACGCGCCAGCAGGCTGATCCCACCGGCGGTCACCCCGACCAGCATCACCTCGCCGCGCACTTCGACCAGAGCGATGCGTTCGCGCTGGCCGACCGCCATGGCGCGCAGGAACCGGATCGGCGGATCATTACCCTCCCCGCCGCCCTGGAAATGATCGTTCCAACGGCGCAACAGGCGGATCGCGACCCAAGCGAGGCCCAGCACCACCGCCAGCGCCAATATGACCGCCAACAGGCTGAGGAAAAAGGTTCCGGCATTCATGCAATGTCCTCCCGGACTGAGGTTTCAAGACCGTCGCGGGCGCGTTTCGCCCACAGGATAATCTCAGCAATGGCATCGAAATGGGCGCGCGGGATCGGGCCGCCGACGTCGCTTTCCGCCCAGACCGCGCGGGCCAGACCGATGTTGCGGACGATGGGGACACCCATCCGCTCAGCCTCACCCCGCATGGCGGCGGCCAGCGGCCCCTCCCCCTTGGCGGCGATCATCGGCACCGGGCAGCTTTCAGGATCATAGTCGAGCGCGATGGCGAGATGCGTCGGATTGGTCAGCAGCACATTGGCGCCACCAGCCGCGCCGATGGCATTCTGGTTCGCCCATTCCTCATGCAGTTGCCGACGCTGTGCGCGCAACATCGGGTCGCCTTCATTATCCTTATGCTCCTGCTTGATGTCGCGGCGGCTCATGCGCAGCTTCTTGATGAAGCGATGCTGCTGCCAGAAGCGGTCGGCGCCGGCGACGAGCAGGAAGATGGCGCAGGTCCAGGCGAATAGCTGGATCGTCAGCGATCGCATCAGCGACAGCATGGCGCCCGCAACCTTTTCGCCATGGCGCTCGACCGGCGACCAGCCAGCAGTCTGGATGAGGCTGATGAAGCCATCGGCCGACCGCCACAGAATGATGATGGCGATGGTGAGGATCAGGGTCGCCTTGATCACGGTCTTCAGCAGCTCGACCAGATTGTCGAGCGCGAACATCTTCTTGAACCCTTCCATCGGGTTGAGCTTGTCGAGCGAGGGTTTGAGCTTTTCGGTCGTGACAAGCGCGCCGATCTGAAGAAATTCGGCGAGTACGCCGATAACCGAGGCAGGCCCCAGGATCAGCAGACTGGCTGACACCAGCACGGCAAAGGCGGCCCAGCCCAGCGTCGGCGCGGCACGGTCGAAGGGCATGGTTGTCGCGGTGCCGACCGTGTCGGTCATCAGCGCCATGATCTGCCCGCCCGCATAGCTGGCCGCGAAGAGCAGCAGCAGGAACCAGAGGATCATGCCGATGGCGGGTCCGACATCCTTCGATTTCGCGACATCGCCCTTGCGCCGCGCGTCGCGCAGCCGCTTGGGGGTCGGTTTTTCGGTCTTGTCGCCGCCGTCATTCTTGTCGGCCATGACTGCTCCACACAGGTTGTAGCCGCTTGCACGGCCAGTATTTTCAGATCGGAAGTGATTGAAACCGTGCTGATAATCACTGCATGAGGCAGGAAAGCACAGAATAGAACTGCGTGTGTGGACGGAAGTAAAAGTCCAGAACAAGTGCCGTCCCGTCAACCCTTCGCTTCAGAATCGAGGTGAAACGTTTGCCGGGAGCGATGTTACGACTGCGACACGGATTTTCCTCATATTGTCACATTGAAGTGACGCTTATGTCACGGTTCCATATGAATTTCTTATTCCGCTCAACTCATCGCCCCATCGCCACAGCCCGTCTCCTAATTGTGGCCATGACTGCAACACAGCGCAACAAAGCGGCCGTTCGACGGCGATACAGCGCTGTCAGGTTTTCAAGTAAATATACGTAATTAGCTGATTTTTTACTGCTGAAGACGAATCGAGAATTTGGTGTGTGGACGTCACCAGATAGGAGATCGTCACCATGCGTTTATGTTCGCACATGACGCTACGGATTCCGGTAATGTTCGTAGCTTTTACTGCCTCTTTTCCTGCCCTGGCAGGGGAAGGCACAAGTTGGCGGGATATCGACTTCAAGTCATGCCCGCTCAACGACACGTTGCGCGTCGCCGGTGACGCCAGCGCGAGCAACTATATGGCGCTTCAAGGCTGTGCCGCACGGATCGTGATCGCCCCCAAGGCGCCGATCCAGGCCCAGCCCAATGTGGCGCGTATCATCGGCGTGAAGGAAGAGAAGGCGGCCAAGGCGCGCAAGCGTCGGGATGCTCGCAGCGACGAGCGGCTGGCCGAGCCGCCGCCGGGAACCGAACGGATCAGCGCGATGCTGGATCGTCCGATCCGGCTGGGCCGGATTAGTGGGGGCCGGATCAGTTCCGACTTCGACGCGCATATCCTGGCGAGCGCCCGCGCGCACCGCATCGACCCGCTGTTCCTGCATGCGATCATCGGGCAGGAATCCACCTACAAGCCGCAGGCGCTGTCGCATGCCGGCGCGCGCGGGTTGATGCAGATCATGCCCGGCACCGGCGCGCGTTTCGGCGTGGCGACGACCGCGCTCTACGATCCGGCCACCAATATCGACACCGGGGCGAAGCTGCTGAAGTCTTTGCAAGGTCGTTATGGCAAGGATTTCAACCTGATACTCGCTGCCTATAATGCCGGAGAAGGCGCCGTCGCCCGTTATGGCAACGCCATCCCGCCCTATCGCGAGACGCAGGATTATGTCGTCAAGGTGATGGGCCGCTATGCCGCGTTGCGCGGCGTGCCGGGGCGTTGATCCATGGCGGCCTCCATCCTTTCCCGCATCCCGCGCGGCGCAGTGCGCCCGGCCGATCTGATGCTGATCGTCGGCGTCGTGGCAATCGTCGCCCTGCTGATCCTGCCGCTGCCGACTTTGGTTATCGACATGCTGGTCGCGATCAATATTTCGATCGGCCTGTTGTTGCTGTTGTCGACTTTGCACATCGCCAAGCCGCTCGACTTCTCCACCTTTCCGACGGTGTTGCTGCTGACGACACTGTTTCGACTGTCGCTGTCGATTGCGACGACGCGGATGATCCTGACCACGGCCGAGGGCGGGCATATCATCCAGCAATTCGGCGAGATGGTTGCGGGCGGCAATCTGATCGTCGGGCTTGTCGTCTTCCTGATCATAACCGTCGTCCAGTTCATCGTCATTTCCAAAGGCGCCGAGCGTGTCGCGGAAGTGGCGGCGCGCTTCAGCCTGGATGCGATGCCGGGCAAGCAGCTGTCGATCGACAGCGATCTGCGATCCGGCCTGATCGGCAAGGATGAGGCGCGTGAAAAGCGCCGCACGCTGGAAATGGAAAGCAAGCTGCACGGCAGCCTGGACGGCGCGATGAAGTTCGTGAAGGGCGACGCGATCGCCTCCATCGTCATCGTCCTGATCAACCTGATCGGCGGCCTGGCCGTTGGCGTCTTCAGCCATGGCATGGAAGCCGGCGAGGCGATGCAGGTCTTTTCGATCCTGACCATCGGCGACGGACTGGTCGCGCAGATCCCCGCCCTGTTCAGCGCCATGGCCGCCGGCCTGCTGGTCACGCGCACCACGGACGAAAGCCGCGACGGCAGCCTTGGCCCCGCCATCGCCCACCAGATCGGCAGCAAGCCCAAGGTGCTGGTGCCCGCCGCAATCCTGTGCGTACTGATGGCGCTGATCCCCGGCTTCCCGGCGGCCGTTTTCATCGGCATCGCACTGGCGCTGGGCAGCGCAGCGGCATGGCAGCATCCGGTGTCCAAGGCCTGGATTCAGGGCAAGACTGCACGCTTCGACACGAGTGAGAAGCCCCTGCCCGAGACATTGCAGGCGACGCCCGCCGCACCGCGCCCGGTGCGCCCGCTGGTGCTGGAAATC
>JAGVJS010000425.1 GCA_020051025.1 Sphingobium sp.
CCCTGCCCCGGTTGCCGCCGCAGCGCCGGCGATCGCGTTCGAGGATATTACCGACCTGCGCGCGGCGGTGGACGGGCATGAGGCGGCGATCATCCGCGCGGCGCTGGACCGGTTCCGCTATAATCAGCGGGCGACGGCCAAGGGGCTGGGCCTGACCTATGACCAACTGCGCCATTGCATGAAGAAACATGGGCTGAGCGCGGGATAGCGCCAAATCCGTTCGCTTCGAGCGCGTCGAGAAGCGGACAGCACAGCGCTGCCGTTTCTCGACTTCGCTCGAAACGAACGGAAAAAGGTCGTCAGCGGGTCGGGACGGGTTCCGCGCCGCTATAGTCGTAGAAGCCCCTGCCGGTCTTGCGGCCGTACCAGCCGGCCTCGACATATTTCACCAGCAACGGCGCCGGGCGATATTTGGGATCGCCGGTGGTGGTCAGGAAGACGTTGAGGATTTCCACCGCGGTGTCGAGGCCGACGAAATCCAGCAGGGTCAGCGGTCCCATCGGGTGATTGAGGCCGAGCTTGCAACCCTGATCGATGTCGGTGACGCTGCCCACGCCTTCGCCCAGCACGAACACGGCTTCGTTGAGCATCGGCAGCAGGATGCGGTTCACGACGAAACCCGGCGCGTCGAAGGCGTGCACGGTGGTCTTGCCGATCTTAGCCGCGAAGCCTTCCACCGCGGACACCGTTTCGGGCGTGGTGGCGAGGCCGCGAATGACCTCCACCAGCACCATCACCGGCACGGGGTTGAAGAAATGGACGCCGACGAAGCGACCGGCATCCGGTGCGGCCTGGGCCAGACGGGTAATGGGGATGGAGGAGGTGTTGGTGGCGAGGATCGCGTCGGGCGCGAGGATCTTGCCGACATTGGCGAAGATGGCGCGCTTCACCTCCTCCCGCTCGGTCGCGGCCTCGATCACCAGTTGCGCATCGGCGAGCGGAGCGATGTCGCCGGCGGGCGTAATGCGGGCGAGCGCGGCGTCGGCGTCGGTCTGCGTGATCTTTTCCTTCTCCACCGCCTTGGCCAGCAGTTTCGCGATGCCCGCCAGACCCTTTTCCGCGCGGGGCAGGTCGATGTCCGACAGGATGACGTCATAGCCCGCCTGCGCCGCGACCTGCGCAATACCCGCGCCCATCTGGCCCGCACCGATCACGCCCACTGTCCGAATGTCCGTCATGCCTGTCTCTCCATCATGAATGGCATAGCCTTAGCTGCACTGCGGCATCGGAGCCACCATCCTTTCCATCAGGCGATGGCGGGTAACGTTCGGGCGAACAAGTTGGTGCGGATTGGTCGGGGCCGCCATTTCCGGCTTTGCGCTGCGCGGCGGCCATGGTTAAAAGCCCGGCATGTCTGTTTCCGAAATGATGCCCGCGCCGGCCACCGGACGCTTCATTGCCGCCGTGCATCATTTCCCCGTGCGCGTCTATTTCGAGGATACCGACTTGTCCGGCCTCGTCTACCACGCCAATTATCTGCGCTATATGGAGCGCGCCCGGTCCGACATGCTGCGCGTCGCCGGCATCGACCAGCGCGCCCATCATGAAGGCGGTGCGGGCGTCTATGCCGTCACCGACCTTCAGATCAAATATCGCCGTCCGGCGAGACTGGACGACGACCTGCTGGTGGTCAGCCATGTGACGGCGGTGCGCGCCGCCAGCTGCGCCATTCATCAGTCAGTCAGGTGCGGCGCGGAAATACTGACCGACGCCGACATTTCCGTCGCCTGGCTGACGCCGCAGGGCCGCCCGCAGCGCCAGCCCAAGGCCTGGACCGACATTTTCACTCGCCTGCTCCAAGGGGAAGACCTTCACCCATGACGCTCAACCTGCCTGCCGGCGCCATTACCGACGCCGCGACCATTTCCCCGCTTGCCCTGTTCCTTCAGGCCGACATCGTCGTGAAGGGCGTGATGCTGGGCCTGTTGCTGGCCAGCATCTGGACCTGGGCGATCATCCTGTCCTTCAGCTTCAGCCTGCGCAAGGCGAGCAAGGAAAGCCGCAAGTTCGAAGCCGATTTCTGGAAGGCCGAGGATATCGACCGCTTCTATGAATCGCGTGGCAAGGCGGAATTTCCGGCGGCCAAGGTGATGGCGGCGGGCGTCACCGAATGGCGCCGGTCGACTGCGCAGAAGGTGGTCGACCGCGACGGCACGCGCGACCGGCTGTCGACATCCATGTCGAGCACGATCGCAGCCGAAGTGGACCGACTGTCGGACCGGCTGAACATCCTGGCGACAGTCGCGTCGGCGGCGCCCTTCATCGGCCTGTTCGGGACGGTGTGGGGCATCATGCGCGCCTTCACCAGCATCGCGGCCGAGCAGAACAGCAGCCTCGCGGTCGTGGCGCCGGGCATTGCCGAGGCACTGTTCGCCACTGCGATCGGCCTGTTCGCGGCGATCCCGGCGCTGATCGCCTACAACCGGTTCAGCCATGGCATCAACCGGCTCGAAGCGGTGCTCTCGCGCTTTGCCGACAGCTTCTATGCCACGCTGAGCCGTGAGCTGGAGGCGCAACGCTGATGGCGATGTCCGGTCCTCCCTCCGCCCGGCGCGGACGCGGGCGCGCGCCGATGGCGGACATTAATGTGACGCCGCTGGTCGACGTCATGCTGGTGCTGCTGATCATCTTCATGGTGACCGCACCGCTGCTGGTGACGGGCGTGCCGGTGAACCTGCCCGAAACCCGCGCCAAGGGACTGGACGCGGATGCCAAGCCGACGATCGTGTCGATCGACCGCGACGGCGGCCTGTTCATCAATGACGACCAGATCAGCGACGCCGACCTGCCCGATCGTTTCGCCGAGATCGCATCGGCCCATGCCGGCCAGCCCGAACCGCCGCAAATCTTCCTGCGCGCCGACACGGCGCTGGACTATGGCCGGGTGATGCGGGTCATGGGTGAACTGAACCGCGCCGGCCTGAACAAGGTGTCGCTGGTCAGCACCGATGCCGGTGCGGACAGCGGCGGTTCAGAATAGGGGCCATAGGTCAGCATTATGGAGCGTACGGAAAAGATCGGCCTTGGCGTCGCGACGGCAGGACATGTCCTGCTGTTCGGGCTGCTGTCTGCCGGTTTCCTGTCCACCCCCAATCCGTTGAAACTGAAGTCCCCGCCGATGGACATCAGCCTGGTGGACGAGGTCGCGCTGGAATCGACCGCGCCGCAGATTTCGACCCAGCCGCCGCCGGCCAGCGTGGCGCCG
>JAGVJS010000240.1 GCA_020051025.1 Sphingobium sp.
GAGGACTGGCGCGACTATCGCCGCACCCATCGCGACGTCTATCGCGGCGGCAACTGGCGCGCGCCCTTCCGCTACAGCCAGTGGAATGCCGGCGCGCAGCTTCGCCCGGCCTATTATAACTCGCGCTATTACATCAATGACACCAACCGCTATCGCCTGCCCCGTCCGGGCGTGAACCAGCGCTGGGTCCGTCACTATAATGATGTACTGCTGGTCAATGTGCGCACCGGCCGGGTCATCACCGCCTACCGCGCCTTCTTCTGGTAACATAGCGGAATCAGAAGATAAAAAGCGGCCCCGGACGACAAGGTCCGGGGCCGCTTTGTCGTTCCCCCCCGCTTGGCCGCGCCACCCGTTTCCGGGCGCACGCGGCCGATGACGCGCGCGAAGCGCGTCACCAGTCCGAAAGGGGGGTGGACCGATGCGCGAACGTTCGACGCGGCATTATGTTCCGCGCGGATGTTGATCCAGATCAGGAAGCGAGCGATTCCCCGATCAGCTTGCGACTGTTGTCCACGCCATAGAGCGCGATGAAGCTGCCCATGCGCGGCCCCTGATCGGCGCCCAGCAAAGTCTGATAGAGCGCCTTGAACCAGTCACGCAGTTCAGCGAAGCCGAACGCCTCATCCTTGCCGATGGCATAGACGATATTCTGAATATCTTCGGCCGTAGCACCGGCCGGCAAGGCTGCCAGTTCATCGTCCAGCTTGCGCAATGCTGCCGCTTCATTGGCTTCGGGCGCGCGGCGCTTGAGCGTCGGCGCGACGAAATCGCGATGATAGGCGAGCGCATGGCCGATCAGCGCATCCAGTTCGGGATAGGTTTCCGCGCTGGCGCCGGGGACGTAATTCTGGAGATAGCCCCACACCTGTTCGCGGCTGGCATCGCCCATCACGCCGACGAGGTTCAGCAGCAGGCCGAAAGTCACTGGCAGCTCGCCATCAGGCAGCTTGCCGTCATGGATATGATGGACCGGGTTGCCCAGCTGCTGTTCGACCGCCTGCTTGGAATAGTTGGTGCGGAACTGCCAATATTCGTCCACGGCGCGCGGGATGACGCCCATGTGCAACTGCTTGGCCTTCTTCGGCTCACGATAGGCGTAGAAGGCGAGGCTTTCCTGCGGGCCATAGGTCAGCCATTGTTCGAGGCTGAGGCCATTGCCCTTGGACTTGGAGATCTTCTCCCCTTTTTCGTCCAGGAACATTTCGTAGTTGAAGCCTTCGGGCGGGCGTCCGCCCAGCGCGCGGCAGATCTTGGACGATTGCGTCACCGAATCGATCAGATCCTTGCCTGCCATTTCATAATCGACGCCCAGCGCATACCAGCGCATCGCCCAGTCGACCTTCCATTGCAGCTTGGCCGCGCCGCCCAGGATCGACTGTTCGATCGTCTCGCCTTCATCGACAAAGCGGACGATGCCGGCTTCGGCATCGATCACCTCGATCGGCACCTGCAACACGATGCCGCTTTTGGGCGAAATCGGCAGGACCGGCGAATAGGTCGCCGCGCGTTCCTTGCGCAGGGTCGGCAGCATGATGTCCATGATCGCCTGATAGCGGCGCAACACCTGCCGCAGCGCTTCGTCAAAGGCGCCCGCCTGATAGCGTTCGGTCGCGGACACGAACTCATAGTCGAAGCCGAAGCTGTCGAGGAAATCGCGCAACATTGCATTATTATGATGCGCGAAGCTTTCGAACTTCTCGAACGGATCGGGCACCTGCGTCAGCGGCTTGCCCAGATATTCGCTAAGCATCGCCTGATTGGGGACGTTGTCGGGCACCTTGCGGAAGCCGTCCAGATCGTCGCTGAACGCCACGAGGCGGGTCGGGATATCCGACAGCGCGTGAAAGGCGTTGCGGACCATGGTGGTGCGCAACACTTCGTTGAAGGTGCCGATATGCGGCAGGCCCGACGGGCCATAGCCGGTTTCGAACAGGATATGGCCTTTATCCGGTGCACCATTGGCGTAACGTTTCAGAAGCTTGCGGGCTTCTTCATAAGGCCAGGCCTTGGATGCGGTCGCTGCGGTGCGGAGGATATCGGACATTGTCATGATTCACGCCCCCTAAACCCTGCTAAAGCGAAAGAAAATGCTATTCGGCCGGATAAAGCACTTTGACAATCGTTCGCAGCTTTAGTTTTCATTAACCCTGCGTACCGATAATAGGCCGACAGGAGGCGATATGCAGATACAGCGCAGCCGCGAACGCATCGTCGTGGACATACCGATCGTCGTTACGACGGTGCTGGACAGCCTGGAGGGCATGATCGTCGACCTGAGCGAAGGCGGCGCGCAGGTGGTCGGCTGTACCCTGCCTGCCCGGTCGCAATGCCAGATCGATCTGGACGGCTTCATCGTCTTCGGCACGGTCCGCTGGTCCGAAGAGGATCGCATGGGCATCCGCTTCCCCTACGAACTGAACGAAGGTCCGCTGTACGAGCGGCTTGAAATGGCCCGCGCGGCGAAGCGCGCGCCGGTCGCTTTCCAGCCGCGCATCCAGCAACAGACCGGCTTCGGCAGCGCCTATGTCGGCGGCGGCGGCTTTGGACGGCGCACCGGCTGACCTGCTTCGGGTGAGTTGATCCACTTTTCAGGTTTTCCTTTTGTTCCTGCTCGCCTAGACACGGGCCAGTGATCGACCCCGCCACCCTGCCCGCGCTCCACGCCAGCCATGGCGGCATCTGGCTGCGCGAAGGCGACCGCACCCAGGCCCTGGCCAAGGGACAGGCGATCGCCCGCAGCGCCGAAACCCCGGTGCTGCTGCTCAACGCACCGCTGACCGGACAACGGCTGGGCTATCCTGAATTGAATGGCCTCGATCTGCTCGAACTCTGGGCCTTCCTGCATCCCGCGCGCTTTCTGGTGCCCACGCCCAAGGGGCTGGCGGAAGCGCTCGGCCTGCCCGCGCCGACGAGCGAGGGGGACATCCCGGCGCTGCTGCAACAGGGGGCAGCGATGCTGCTCGCAC
>JAGVJS010000397.1 GCA_020051025.1 Sphingobium sp.
GCGACGCGGCTATATGACCGGCACCGGCACGCTGATCGACGATCTCATGCACCGGGTCGGCCTCACCAATCTTGCGGGCAAGCTGGGCAAACCCTCGCTGGCGCAAGTCTCGTTGGAAGAAATGGTCGCCGCCCGGCCCGACTGGCTGATCGTGGAAAGCGCGACCGACCGGGTGGTGGATCAGGGCACCGAAATGCTCCACCATCCCGCGCTCCGCACCATCCCGCGCATCAGCCTGCCGCAAAGCTGGACCGTCTGCGGCGGCCCCGCCTATGTGCAGGCGGCAAGAGCCATCACGGCGCGCCTGCACGCGCCGCGCTGACCCCCATCGACAATCCTCAGAAGCGGACACGCACGCCACCATAGGCCGCGCGGCCATAGGTGCCATAGCCATAGGCCGTCTGGTAATTCTCATCGGTCAGATTGTCGACGCGGCCATAGACTTCCAGATTCTCGCCCACGGGGAAGGACGCCCGCACGCCCGCCAGCGCATAGCCGTCCAGCCGACGCGTATTGGCCGCGTTGTCGAAACTGTCGCCGACCATGGTGACGGTGGCGCCGGTCGACAGGCCGAACGGCCAGACATAGTCGGCCGACACGCTCACCGCATTGGCCGCGCGGCGGGCCAGGCGATTGCCTTCATTGGCGGAGCCGGCCGACCGGTCCCGCGCATCGACATAGCTGTAGCTGCCGGTCACAGTCAGCGCATCCACCGGCTTCAGCGCAATCGATGCTTCCACGCCCTTGGCACGGGTGCGGTCCAGATTGGCATAGGTGAATGTGTCATTGTCATAATTGATCTGGTTACGGGTATCGCGCTTGAACGCCGTGACCGACAGCACCGCCCGCCCGCCGTCCAACTGCTGGTCGAAACCGATATCATAGCTTTTCGACCGTTCAGGCCGCAGCGCCCTGTTGCCGCTGAACGTGTCATATAGCTGATAAAGCGACGGCGCCTTGAAACCCTCGCCATAGCTCAGCCGCACATTGGTCGCGCCGCCATTGGGCGAATAATTGGCGTTGGCGCCAAAGCTAGTCGCGCCGCCGAACTGGCTATGATCGTCACGGCGCAGCCCACCGGTGACGGCGAGGCCAGCGAAGGGCTTCACAATGGCCAGCGCATAGACGCTGTCGATATTGATCTTCGCATTCGCGGTGCTGCCGAAACCGAAATAATCATAATCCGGCCGCTCATGCTCATAGCCGAAAACCAGCTTGGCCTGATCGACCGGGGCATAGACGCCCTCATATTCGAAGCGCAGGTTGGTGCCCGAATAGCCATAATCGACATCCGCGCCGCGCGCCGAATAATAGTCGCGATCATTGCGCATCCAGGTCACGGCCGCCCGATTGGTCAGCTTGCCGTCCAGCAGCGCCAGGTTGAGGCCGGCATAGCCGACATATTGATCGGTGATGGCGATTTCGGGCGTATCCGCCAGCGCATAGGTCGGCGCCGGGAAGCCATCCACATCCAGATCGGCGTGGATATAATAGCCGCGCAGGTCGAGGCTCAGATTGTCCGAAAAAGCCAGCTTCACCCGCGCATTGGCCGCGATATTCTCGGTGCCATCCCGCTCCGTGCCATTGGCCGCCGACGAAATGCCATCGGTGCGGAAATAGGCCGCGCCCACCCCGCCCGACGCGATGCCGGCGGTACCGGATACATCCGCCTTGGCGCTGAAGGTGTCGGCATAGCCATATTCGGCCGAAGCATTAGCGCCAAAGCCTTCGGCCGGCACGCCGGTCATGATGTTGACCACGCCGCCGATCGCCTGGCTGCCATGCACCACCGAGTTGGACCCACGCAGCACTTCGATCCGGCGGATATTGCCGGTCAGCAGCGGGCCGAAATCATAACCATCGCCGATCCCGCTGGGGTCGTTCACCTTCACCCCGTCGATCAGCACCAGGGTCTGCGTCGTTTCCGCGCCGCGCAGCGACACGCCGGTCTGCGCGCCGACAGTGCCGTTGCGGTTGAACCGCACGCCCGGCGTCGTCGCCAGCAGGTCGACCACGTCGATCGCCTGCCGCGTCCTGATCGTGTCCGCGTCGATAACCGTGATCGCCTGCCCGACCTCGTCGCGCGACTGTTCGATGCCGGCAGCCGTCACGACGATATCATCATCCGCCTGCGCAAAGGCCGGATTGGCGGCGATCAGCGCTGCCAGTGAAAGTCCATATTTCAACATTGTCATTGCCCCTACAGCGTCAAAGCGACGATAGGCTGGGGCGTCCGCCTGTCAGCGGTCGGGCCTTTGGGGGAATGACGCCATATCCCGTCCGCGGCCCGATGCGGCCCCGGCCGCATGGCGTCGCTCGACGGAAAAAACCACCGTGCCCCGACCATCCCCTGGACCAAAGCAGAGCGACCATGCGCCGGCCGGTCTCCTGGCTCGCGGGTCACAGCATGATGCACGCCTTCCCGGATCACTCCAGTGGCTGCCCTTTTGGGGCCAGTGCATCACGCTATCCGCTTACAGTTGCAGGGACAGCCGTGGATTAGGGCGCTTGTGACACCCGCACCACATTCCCGATTAACCCGTCTCCGGGCACCGGCGCGATCATGTTGCGGGAAAGCCAAGCCTCCCCACGCCGCGCGCCATAAGGGAAAGCGGGGACGCTGCCAAGCGGGCGCCGGTTTAGATCCGGTCGCTGTGTCCCCGCAGCAACAGCGCGTCGGACCGCGCCAGCACGACCA
>JAGVJS010000225.1 GCA_020051025.1 Sphingobium sp.
CCTCATCGGCAAACTCGTCGACATCTTCCAACCCGCCGAATGCGCCAATTACTTCAGCTCTTGCGGATATGATCCAGACTGATCGAAATCCGCTCTAGCCCAGACATGGGGTAGCCAGTTCGCCGACGCAGGCGCGGCGGGACATATCAATGCGCAGTCCGGCCTTGGTGACTGGACATTTGGGCGCTTTCTTCTCGCACGACTCTCAAAAGGCCAAGTAGACGACCATATATCCCACAATAGCACCCTTCCCGCGGGTCATCTTTCAGGCGGATCCATACTCAACCATCAGTCTTGACTTTGCTCTATATTATTCGACTTCTTTCGGACAAAATTGCCAGATCTGATTTGAGAATCTCGTGAACATTGGTCCACACCGGTTATGACGGACGGCCGCCGGCGAGGATGGCAGCATTGGAAACCCGGATTTGTGCGGCAATTCCCGTAAAGGCTCCACGCAAACCGAGGCTTTTATTTCAATAATATAGAACGTTATAATCGAATTTATTCGAATTTTCTGTAATCCTGTCTCCGTTTAGACAGCTCTGTATCGGGAGCGCTGCCGCATTCCCAACGGAGCTATTATACATGAATCACCTTCCCACCGCCGTCGCGGCTCTGACAGTCGCTGGCACAACCTTGCCTCTTGCAACGTCGGCCAAAGAGATGCGGATACCCGTTGTCCGCGCAGAAACGTCGGCCTTCCCCGAAATCCGTGCCGATCATGGAGCTAAATTGCGCTTCGCCGATGGCGCGGCCGCAGTTGACGGCAGCGAGGCTCAATGAAATGCAGGGTAACCGCCAACCCTATTTTGTCGCCGCTATCCTTGACTGGCGCTCCACCTGGTTCCTTGCCCGGCTGCTCCTTGTGGGTGCCTATCTCGCGGGCGGCATCGTCAAGCTGACCGACTGGTCGGCCGCCGTCGCGGAGCAGGCGCATTTTGGGATGAACCCGCCAGCCGCCTGGGCGTCGGCGACCATTATGATCGAACTGGTCGGACCATTACTGATCCTGACCGGCAGACTGATCTGGCTCGGCGCAGGCATGCTGGGCGTTTTCACGCTGCTGGCCGCCTTTACCGCCAATGCCTTCTGGGCAATGCCGATAGGACAGGAGCGCTTCATGGCCTTCAATGCCTTCTTCGAGCATATGGGCCTGATCGGAGGCTTCATCCTGACTGCGCTGGCGGCCAAGCAGGGGCAACGTCTTGAAACGATATAGCCCTTGCCTCCTCCTCTCATTCTTTGTGCCCACCCCATCGGCCGCACAAACGACTGAGGCCTGGCAGGCGCCAACCCTGTCAACCACCCGCTATGACGAGGATTGGTCAGATCTGGCCGATACAAAAAAACGAGACCGACACTGGACCGGCCAGTTCAAATATATCCCGGTCGCGACCGATACCTGGCTTTCCACTGGCATGGAGGTGCGGTTGCGCAACGAAAATTATGGCGACAATCTGTGGGGCGGCGACGATGTCGCTGATAACAGCTACCTTTGGGTAAGAGCCATGCCCTATGCCGACCTGCATGTCGGATCGAAAAGTGGCCTACATGCGCGCGCGTTCGTTCAGCCGATCATCAGCTATGCCATCGGGGTGGCTCCTTCTGCCGGGCCGATCGATCAGAGCCGGGTCGATATACTGCAAAGCTTTGCGGAAGTCGGCCTTGGCCCCGTCACGGTACGGGGCGGGCGGCAGATGCTGTCGCTTGGCACCGAAAGGCTGGTCGGAACCCGTTATGGCCCAAATACGCCGCTGGCGTTCGACGGCCTGCGCGGCAGCCTGGCGCTGGGCAATGAACGCCAGTTCGATCTGTTCCTGTTGAACCCGGTGCAAGCTGGCACCGACAGTTTCGATGATCGCACGTCCGATACGCGCAAGCTGTGGGGTGCTTATGCGACGCTGCCTCCATTCGATCTCTACTATCTGGGCTATCGCAATCGCGCCGCGCGCTTCGGTGGACGGGTCGGTCGTGAGGAGCGGCACAGCATCGGTTTGCGTTTCCATGGCACACATGACGATTGGCACTGGAATATCGAAGGTGTCTGGCAGTTCGGCCTTTATGACAGGCAGCGCATTGGCGCCTGGACGGCGAGTATGGAAGTCGGTCGGACCCTGCCATTTCTGCCGCTATCGCCCGACGCGACGCTACGTTTCAACATTGTTAGCGGCGATAAGCGCACGAACGACAATAGGCTGGGCACGTTCAACGCGATGTTTCCCAAAGGCAAATATTTCGGGGAACTCTCCCCCATCGGCCCAACCAATATCATCAGCCTCAATCCCCGCATCAGCGCGCCACTGGGCAAGGGGCTTTCCACCAGCCTGGCTGCCATGGCCTATTGGCGCTATGCGCGTAACGATGGCATATATGACATTCCCGGCAATCTGATCCGAACCGCAGATGACAGCCGTGCACGCTTCATCGGCAAAGAAGCCGAGGCGACAGTGGCTTGGCAGATCACATCCGAGCTAGAACTGTCCACGTCGCTGTCGCTTTTTGCCCCGGGCGCCGTCATCCGACAGACCGGCCCGGCCAGGACCACAACCCTTATCGGCTTCGAAGCCAATTTCCGTTTTTAGATCATGGGACCATCATCATGCCGCCTTCGTCTGCTTCTTCGTCCCCCCTTCCGGGGTTGCTCCTCCTGCTGTCCGTCACGACGGGCCTGATCGACGCCGTCAGCGTCCTGGGCCTGGGCAAAGTCTTCACCGCCAACATGACGGGCAATGTCGTCTTCCTGGGATTTGCGGCTGCGCAGACGCCGGGCTTTCATGTCGCGCCTTATCTGGTCGCACTCTCCACCTTCTTCATCGGTGCGCTGATCGCTGGCCATGTGGGACAAAGATTTGGCAGCCGTCCGCTACGACATTGGTTGATCATCGCCGCCTTTTTTGAAGCGACGTTGCTGTGGATCGCGGCCTTGGTCGCCGTGAGTTTCGATGTGCCTAGCTTGCAGCCAGCCCCCGCATTATTTGCGATCATCACCCTGACCGCCATTGCCATGGGTTTTCGCAATGCAACGGTCCGCCAGTTGAAGGTGCCCGACCTGACCACCACCGTCCTGACATTGACGGTCACAGGGATTGCGGCAGATTCCAGTCTGGCTGGCGGCGGCAATCCCAATCTTGTCCGACGGATCGGGGCGATCATGGCCATTTTCGCCGGCGCCGCCATCGGAGCGGTGATGGTGGTGCATATGGGACTGGCCCTGCCGCTGCTGCTATCAGGGCTGATCGTGCTGATCGGCACCTTGCTCTGCGTGCGGCATCCCACCGCCGCCCTGCCTCATGGATAGAAACGGGAACAGTCTGGGAAGTGCAAACACTCAGACCGATGGCCCAACGGTCATCGACACCGCCTGAGGCGCAGCCGCAGGACTGCGATCGACCCCATGCATCGTGAGAAGATGCATGGGATATGGTGACATATGGACGATGCAGATAAAGCCGTCTCGCCTACCCGATCATCATCAGGCTGGCGTTGCCGCCTGCGGCCGTGGTGTTGATCGACGTGGAAACCTCTTCCAGAAGTGGCGCGCAACCAGCGCCGATCCCATCCTTGCCCCAGGCATGCACAGGCACGATCGGCCCATCTAGTGCGGCGACCGCGACGCCGGTGGCAATGATGGCGGCCTCATCTCCTTCGACTAGGCATGCTGCGAACGGCTCTGCGGGATCGGGGCGAAAATATTCGGCAACCGATGCGGGCAGGTCGGCGGGCAGGCTCATCCCCTCGATCGTGGCGCGGTTGCCGGTCGCAAGCACCGCCGCCATCTGGCCGAGCAGCCCCTCACGGGTAGTGGGGCGCAGCAGAATGCGACCACGCGGGTGGAGCGCGTAGATATTGAGTTCACCCACCGGTCCCGGCATCACCTCCTCCATCCCCAGCGCCGAGGATGCCGCAAGCATGCGCGCGACCTGCGCGGCGGCCTCGCGCCGTTCCTCGATCCTGCGGATGAACGCCTCCAGCGCCACCGGCATCTTATCTGTACAGGGCAGAATGGCCGGTGGCTGACGCGTCAACCGACCGAGATAAAGCGGTCCGCCCGCCTTGGGCCCCGTGCCTGAAAGCCCGCGCCCGCCGAAGGGCTGAACCCCCACGATCGCACCGATCGTATTGCGGTTGATATAAAGATTGCCGGCCTTCACCGTGCCTGTCACCCGCGCCACTGTTTCGTCCAGTCGCGTATGCAGGCCGAATGTCAAACCGTATCCGGTGGCGTTGATGCTGTCGATCAACGCATCGAGACGGTCGCGGCGGAAACGCACGACATGCAGCACCGGGCCAAACACCTCGCGCTCCAGTTGGTCGATCCCGTCGATCTCGATGATCGTAGGCGCAACGAACGTACCCTTGCCCACATCGTCCCCCATCGCACTTTGCTCGACGCGACAGCCCTTCGCGCGCATCGCGTCGATATGACGCTGGATGTTGGACTGGGCTTCGGCGGTAATCACCGGGCCAATGTCGACCGCCAACCGATCGGGATTGCCGATCCGTAACTCGGCCAGCGCACCGCGCAGCATTGTGAGCGTGCGGTCCGCCACATCCTCCTGAAGGCACAATATTCGCAGTGCCGAACACCGTTGTCCGGCACTGTCGAAGGCGGAAGCAATGACGTCGGCAACCACCTGTTCGGCCAGTGCCGAACTGTCGACGATCATCGCGTTCTGCCCGCCGGTTTCAGCGATAAGCGGGATCGGACGACCATCGGGCGATAAGCGCCCGGCAAGTTGGCGTTGGATCAGGCGCGCAACTTCCGTCGAACCGGTGAACATCACCGCGGCAGTCTGCGGCGCATCGACCAGCGCAGCCCCCAGCGCGCCCGCGCCAGTCATCAGTTGCAGCGCGTCGGCGGGCACCCCCGCTTCATGCAGAATGCGCACGGCTTCGGCCGCGATGAGTGGCGTTTCCTCGGCAGGCTTGGCCAGCACGCCATTGCCTGCGACCAGCGCCGCCGCCACCTGCCCTGTGAAGATCGCCAGTGGGAAATTCCATGGGCTGATGCAGACCACCGGGCCAAGCGGCACCTGCGCCGGGCCAAAGGTTTCGCGCGCCTGCCTGGCATAGTAGCGAAGGAAATCGATCGTCTCGCGCACTTCGGCGATTGCATTGGCGGCGGACTTGCCCGCTTCGCGCATGGCAAGGCCCATCAGCGCGCCAATCCGATCCTGCATCGCATCAGCCGCACGGTCCAATATCTCCGCGCGACGCGCGACCGGCACCTGTCCCCAATCGCTGGCGGCGGCCCGCGCCACCGCTGTCACCGCTTCCTCCGGCGCGACCTCAACCACGAATCCGACAATATCGTTATGATCGGCGGGATTGCGGATCGCTTCAGCAGATGTGCCCGTGCCCTCCGGCCCCGCTCGCCATGCGACCGTGGCGGATGCCTGCAACATATCGGACAGTGCGGCCAGCGCGATTTCGTCCGTCAGGTCGATCCCGTCCGAATTGCGGCGGCCAACATAAAGGCCGGAGGGCAGCGCGATCTGCTCGTGCCGCGCACCGGGCTGCGGCATGGCCCGGACTTGTTCGACCGGATCAGCGACCAGCGCTGCGATCGGCACTTGCGGATCGGAAATGCGGTTGACGAAAGAAGAATTGGCCCCATTTTCCAGCAGGCGCCGCACCAGATAGGCAAGCAACGTCTCATGCGTCCCCACCGGCGCATAGATGCGACACGGCCGATCCAGCCGGTCCTTGCCCACCACCTGCGAATATAGCGGTTCACCCATGCCATGCAGGCACTGAAATTCATATTGGCCAACGTAGAAATCAGGCCCGGCCAACTGATAGATCGTCGCCAACGTTTGCGCATTATGCGTGGCGAATTGCGGGAATATCGCATCGGGCGCGGCCAGCAGCTTTCGGGCACAGGCGATATAGGCGACGTCGGTATGCACTTTCCGCGTGTATACCGGGAAATCCGCGAGGCCATCGACCTGCGCGCGCTTGATCTCCGCATCCCAATAGGCGCCTTTGACCAGACGCACCATGATCCGGCGGCCAGCGCGACGGGCGAGATCGACGATCCAGTCGATCACGAACGGACAACGCTTGCCATAAGCCTGGATGACGAAACCCAGGCCATTCCATCCCGCCAGATCGCGATCGAGCGCCAGCCCCTCCAGCAGATCAAGCGACAGTTCGAGCCGGTCAGCCTCCTCCGCGTCGATGTTGAAGCCGATGCCATAGCTGCGGGCCAGCAAAGCCAGCGCTTTTACGTCCGGCAACAATTCACCGATCACCCGTGCCGCCTGCGCGCGCGCATAGCGGGGGTGCAAGGCCGACAGTTTGATCGATATGCCCGGCCCGTCATAGACACCCTTGCCCGCCGCGGCCCTGCCGATGGCGTGAATGGCCTGCTCATAATCGGCATAGTAACGGCGCGCATCGGCCGCTGTGGTCGCCGCTTCACCCAGCATGTCGTAGCTGTAGCGGAAACCCTTCGCCTCCAGTTCCCGCGCGCGCTTCACGGCTTCGCCGATCGTCTCGCCCGTCACGAACTGTTCGCCCATCATGCGCATGGCGATATCGACGCCACGGCGGATCACCGGCTCGCCCGCGCGCGCGACAAGGCGGGTGAGCGCCGCACCCAGGCCCCGATCGTCCACCGATCCCACCAGCTTGCCGGTTACGACCAGCCCCCAGGTGGCCGCGTTGACGAACAACGACCTGCCACCGCCCAGATGCGCACCCCAGTCACCGTCGGCGATTTTGTCGCGAATCAGCGCGTCGCGGGTCGCATTGTCAGGAATGCGCAGCAACGCTTCGGCCAGACACATCAGCGCCACGCCCTCCTGGCTAGACAGCGCATATTCCTGTACCAGCCCTTCGACACCGCTGCCCTTGTGGTTCGCACGCAGCGTGGTGACCAACGCGGTCGCGGTCTGCCGCACCGCATCGCGCACAGTTTCAGGCAGGGTCGCGGCGTCAAGCAACGGAGCGAGACATTCAGCCTCATCGCGCCGCCGTGCTTCTGCGATCTGCAAGCGCAGCGGGGTCATCGGCCCGGGAGCCGGAGCGAATTGTGAGAAGGGCGCATGTTGGGTCATAGGCACTTCATAACCGATCGGCCATTGGCTTTCCGACTATAATTGCCTAATGATCAGTGCAATCAAGCCTTTTTCGACGACCGCTTCGATGCGACTGGTTGGTAGAAATGACCAAAATAGTGAAACTGGACGACATCGACCGCAAGATCATCGCGGTTCTGCGAGAAGATGGCCGGATCAGCATCACAGATTTGGCAGCGGCGGTCGGACTGTCGAAAACGCCCTGCCAGTTGAGGGTGCGCCGCCTGACCGCCGAAAAGATCATCAGGGGCTTTCGTGCAACCGTCGATCCGGCGACGCTTGGGCTCAACCATGTCGCCTTTACGGAAGTCAAACTGGTGAACACGCGGGAGGAAGCCTTGGAGGCCTTCAACCAGGCGATCAACCGGATTCCTGAAGTCGAGGAATGCCACATGATCGCCAGTTCCTTCGATTATTTATTAAAGATCAGAACGTCGGACGTCACCCGCTATCGCAAGATTTTAGGCGAGAAGATTTCCGCTCTGCCGCATGTCTCCAGCACTTCAACATTCATCGCAATGGAGACGATCAAAGATGCCTCGAGTTGATGGTCGTGCGCCCTTCTCGGCGTCATGATGTGATCCAGTCGAAGCGTAAAGGCCAGATCAGATGACGCGCCAGACCCACAGCCGGATCGATGCGGCATAGCGGGCGCCGGAACAGACGAATATGCTGCTGTTGAGCCAGTCATAAGGGCCGACCGGCGCGATGAATTCCGGCACCGTGCGGAAATAGTAAGTCGCCGGATCGACGGCGTCTCCTCCCGCCAGTCGGCGCATGACATCGGCGGGTCCATGGCGCAGGCCGCGATTGCGGATTTGAATCACCGCGCCGTCCTGCGTTTCGATCGCATAGGTGGCGTCCGCCACCGTCACCCCGTCCGACCGCAACAACTGCCAGTCGCTGCCACCGCTTAGGATGCGGCCATGAATGCGCGGCCCTTCCACCAGCCCCGCCAGAATAGGGATGATCCGCCGGCTGCCGTCGGGCGTCCGGCCCATCTGCACCGGATCGGCCAGATCGGCGCTTGCCGTATAGACGAATTCCAGCCCAGGTCGGATGGCATCGGTTGGCACGTGGTCGTCAGCCATCATCCTTCTCCTCCCGTCATCACAATCCCCTGCCGGCCATTATATTCTGCTGCGCATCCAGTTGCAGCAGCACATCCGCACGACCCGGCAAATCGGCAAACATAAGACGGGTCAACCGCTCATAATGGCCGACGAACCGCCGCACCGCTTCATCGTTCATGATGCCCGGCGCATCCGGCTTGGCGGCCCGCAGCTTATGTTCCTGCAATAAGCGGTTTTGCAGCACATGATCGAAAGAGGGGGGCTTGAGCATCACCAGATGATCGATGGCGGCAAACCATTGCGCATAGGCAGACCGAAGCGCGGAGTTCACATGAGCGCGCCAGATGCCTTCCGCATCCTCCTCCGCCTCCAGTGCATTCAGCGGCTCGGCAAGGACAGCGGCATGCTGAGGGCGCGCGCCCACGCACCAGCCTTCAAACAGGATGACATCGACCGGCCCACTATGACGATGCCATTGCGCCTCGGGCAGTTGATCGTCCAGCGCCTTGCTGAAGCGCGGGATCGCCGCATCGCGCCCTGCCGCCAGATCGCGCAACAGGGCGATGCCTCGATCGACATCATGCGTCCCCGGAACGCCCCGCGTACGGAACAGCGGATGCACGTCCCGCGCCATACGTTCACGCGCCTGCAACGGCAGATACAGGTCATCGATCGCTACTGTCACAGCCGACAGCCCCTGTTCGGGCAACAGCGCATTCTGCAGGAAATGGCAGAGCGTCGATTTCCCGCTGCCCTGCGCCCCATTGATGCCGACGATGATCGTGCGGTCGGCAGACTCACGCCATTGCCCGATCCGCCACGCAAGGGGCCGCCACCAGCGATCGACCATGTCGCGGTAGGACAGCGGCAACCGCTCCTGCGCGATAAGCTGGTCGACCGCCATGGACATTACAGCCGGTCCTGCGGCGTACGGCCTTCATGCCAGTCGTTCAGATTGGCCAGCGCGCGCAGGCCCATCGCCTCCCGCGTCTCCAGCGTCGCGCTGCCCAGATGCGGCAGCAGGACCGTGTGGGGCGCATCGCGCAAGCGTTGGGACAGATGCGGTTCGCCCACGAAGACGTCCAGCCCCGCCCCGCCGATCCGCCCGGCTTCCAACGCGTCGACCAGTGCCGCTTCATCCACCACATCGCCGCGAGCCGTATTGATCAGGATCGCGTGGCGCTGCATCCGGGCCAGTATCTGCGCATCGATGATATTGCGGGTTTCGGCGCCGCCGGGAATGTGTAGCGATACGACATCGGATAGTGCGACCATCTCCGCCAGCGACCCGACATAGCGGGCGTCCAGCCTCTCCACGACCTCCGCCGCACCGGGACGCCGCGAAAAATAGACGATCTCCATACCAAAGCCGAAACGTGCGCGCTCCGCCATGGCCTGCGCGATCCGACCGAAGCCGACCAGCCCCAAAGTCTTGCCGCGCAGACCCGTGCCCAGCAAATGGGTCGGGCGCCATCCGGTCCATTGCCCGGCCCGCAATTCCCGCTCGCCTTCCCCCGCGCGCCGCGACGTCATCAGCATCAGGGTGATGGCAATATCCGCCGTCGCATCGGTCAGAACGCCCGGCGTGTTGGTCACGATCAACCCCGCCGCGCGCGCCACCGCCAGATCGATATGCTCGAATCCCGCACCATAATTGGCGATGATGCTGGCCCGTCGCCCTTCCACGCCGATGATGTCGGCGGTCAACCGGTCAGTGATGGTCGGGCAAATCGCGTCATAATCCCGCATCGCGTCCGCCAGCGCTTCGGGCGTCAGCGGGCTGTCGGCGGAATTGAAGGTCGCGTCATAGCGTTCAGCGATCAGCGCTTCGACCCGGTCGGGCCATTTGCGCGTCACCAATATCCGGGGTCTGTCAGCCATCGCAACCACTCAGTTCGCGGGATTGGACGTCTGGAAATAGGCCGTGAACGGATCATCGGCCTGTTCCGGCGCATCGCCTTCGCGTACCGTCGTCCGGCGCATGTCGCGCCGCTCGTTGAAGATGTCGAAATCGCCGCCCCGATGCATAGTCGCCAGATTGTCCCAGATGACCAGATCCCCCGGCTGGTAAGAAACACCGAAACTATATTGCGGCTGGGTCGCGAATTCGATCAGATATTTGATGAGCGCGCGCCCTTCCTCGCGCAGCATTCCCACCACATCCATTGCATGGCTGCCGATATAGATGGCGGTCCGCCCGGTCGCCTCCTGCGGCATGATCATCGGCTGGCGCGCCTTGGGACGGGCGTCAATCTCCTCCTCCGTGATCGGAAAGCCCGCCAGCATGCGCGAATACCAGAGCGAATGTTCTGCCTCATGCGTTGCAATCTTTTCCCGAATATCTGCCGGCAAATCCTCATAGGCGGATCGCATATCTGCGAAATAGGTCAGCCCGCCCTCCTGGGGCACTTCATAGGCGAGCAGCAACGAATAGGCTGATCGCATTTCCATGAACGAGGAATCGGTATGCCACAGCCGATCCCCCTTCTTGTGCAGCACCATATTTTCATCGACCAATATGTCGCCCGCCGGGGTCAGGTTGCTGGCGTCGAATATCTCCGGCGTATCGGGATGGCGGCGCGGCCTGTTCTTCACCGCTGGCGCGGTTTCGAGATGGCCGAAATGGCGGCTGAAGGCGACATGGGCCGCATTGTCGAACCCGGTCCCGCGCAGGACGCACACGCCCCATTGGTCCATGGCATCCTTGATCGCGGCAAAATCGGCATCGCTCAGCGGCCGACTGACGTCGATGCCGGAAATTTCGGCGCCAAAGCGCGGGGTGATGGGGGTAGCGGTCAAAGCCATGTACTGTTCCTTATTTACGGCTTGGTCGTCGCAGCATGCGCCGGAAGGACGACATTTTCAGGGGGAATGGGGTTTGATGCCGCGCTCCCCCTGCCGACACGGGCAAGCAGGATCAGCGACACGGCGGAGAGCAGGGGCGTAACCGCCAGCAATACGAATAACAGGCGCGGCGGCATGTGCACCGCCAGCAGATAGCCACCAAGCAACGGCGCGAAGATGGAGCCGATCTTGGCGATCGATGTCGCCCATCCTGCACCATTCGCGCGGATCGCGCTGGGATAGAAGAGGCCGGCGATGGAGTGCATGCCAAAATGGGTGCCGCTGATCATCGCCATGCTGAGCAGGGAAAAGACGGCCAGTCCCTGCAACGACACCGGCGCCAGTCCCATGAACAGCAACAACGGTGCCGCCAGCATCGGATAGAGGGCGATCGCGATCGGGCCGAACCGGTCCGTGAAACGCATCAGCGCCAGCCCGGCGATCGATCCGCCGATCGAACTGACCGACATGATCATTGCAGCCTGTGTCCGGGTGAAACCGACATCTTCAAAGATGATCGGACCCCAGTTTGACTTGAAATAGACGGCCATGGAACTGCCGATATAAGCCAACCAGAGCAAGCTGGTGATCGGGCGCAGATCACCCTGGAACAGGGTCGCGATGCGGAAATCCTGCTTTGCCGACGCCGCCATTTCGTCGGCAACGACGAACCGGTCCTGCGCTTGCGCGTCCAGCCCCGGCTCCAGCGCGTTCAAGGCGCTGGCGATCTTTTCCGGCGCGCGCCCCTTCACCGTCAGATAGCGCGCGGATTCGGGCAGCAACGCCATCAGCAGCGGAACGAGCAGCAGCGTTGCTGCACCAGCCAGCAAGAAGACCGACTGCCAGCCATGATGCGGCGCAAGCCAGACCGTCACCGGCCCGGCGACCACGCCGCCCAGCGTATAACCCATCATAATGATAGTGACGACGGTTGCCCGGTAACGGCCCGGCACATATTCGATATTGAGCGCCCAGGCGAGCGGCATCAATCCACCCAGCGCCACCCCGTTCAGGAAACGAAGCAGCAGCAGGGCCTGCATGTCCGGGGCAAACGCCATCACCATGCCAGTCGCGCCGAAAGCCGCGACCGACGCAATAATGATCGGGCGGCGGCCATGACGATCGCCCAGCCAGCCGAACGCGATACCGCCCAACATCGCCCCAAACACACCGGTGGCAAATAATTCGCCGAGCGAAATGGCGTCCGCCCCGAACCCGTCGCGCAGATAGGGGGCGACGAACGAGATGACGAGCATGTCGAAGCCGTCCAGAAAGGTGACGGCCCATGACAGCAGCACCAGACGGATTACGAAGCGGTTGATTCTCTGACGCTCGATCACGGCCGTCACGTCGATCGTGATGGGTGGCGACACATTCAGGGCGGTTGCCGTCATCTCCTGTCTCCCGATATCGGTCTTCAGCCGCCGAAATGGAAGCGGGCGCCGACCTTGAACGCGCGACCGACGGGATCGAACAATATCTGGTTGGTGCCGCCCGACGGGCCGGGCATGGCGGGCGGATCGCGATCCAGCAGATTATTGACCGTCGCGAACAGCTGGAAAGTGCGGCCATTGCCCGTATCGATATTCACCCGCGCCGTCATGTCGAGATAGAAGCGGCTGGGCACGCGGTTATTGTCCACACTGTTCGGATTAGTGATGGCATAGCCATCCTGATCCGGGCCGATGAAATTGGTCCAGTAGATGCCCGATGGGATATAGCGGCCATGGCCGGTCAACTGGAATTTGCCTACGGTCCAGGTCAGCACGCCATCCAGCACATAATCAGGCACGCCCGCGATCGTCCCGGTGCGCTGTCCCGTCTGCCCCGCACGGTCGACCGCGCCCAGCGAATCCACGGTGGTCAGATTATTGGTGATATTGGCGATCAGCTGTGCATTGAGGTCGCCCAGCTTGCCGATCGGCTGGCGATACTGAAGTTCGATATCGTAACCGCTCGTCTTGAGCGCATTGGAATTGAGGATAACGTCGCGCACTTCCAATATCTGGCCGTCCGCATCGCGGGTGATCTGGCTACAGAAGGCGGTCGCCCCTTGCGCGCAACGATTGACCAGCGTCTGCGCGCCCAGTGCGCCGATCGCATCGGCCACCTTGATATTATAATAGTCCACCGACAGGCGCATGCGCTGCAAGATGCCATGGCGTGGCGCGATGACGAAGCCGGCGGTCCAGCTATCCGCCTTTTCGACGGACAGGTCAGGGTTTGATCCGGTGACGACGAAGGGGTTGGTCTGCAACCCGCCATTCAGCGGATCGGACAGGCCGATCGACCGGAGCGTCTGCGGCCCGAACAGCTCGAAGATATTGGGCGCGCGAATGTCGCGCGACCGCGTGCCGCGCAGCCGGACGCCTTCCACCGGTTCATAGACCAGACCCGCCTTCCAGGTCGTGACCGATCCCGTCGTGCTATAATGGGTCCGGCGGATCGCGCCATTCAGGTCAAGCGCATAGCCGACTGCGGAATCCTTCAGCACCGGCACGGCGATTTCGCCAAAGACTTCCTTCACCGTCACCCCGCCCGACAGCGACGACCCGTTGAGCGAGTAAAAGCCATTGGCCGCCGAAATCGGGTCGGCCGATCCGTCCACCGTATCCCGGCGATATTCCGCGCCGACCGCTACCGTCACCGCCCCGGCGGGAAGGTCCAGCACTTGTCCGCGCAGGTCCACGCCCGCGACATGCTGTTCATTGACCGTATGCTGGAACCCGTTGCCGGTGATATAATCGACGGCCGCCTGGCTATAGCGCCCTTCGCCAAAGGGGTTGAAGGCGACGCAGGCGGGATCGTCATTCGCGCTGCTCGCATCGGCATTCACGCGGCACACCGTCTGGCCGCCCGATTGCACCGCATCGACCGCCTTCAGCAAATTCGCCTGATTGACCAGATTGGTGGCCCGCTGGGTGAAGTTTGTGCGGCCATATTGATAGAAGCCGCTGACCGTCCATGTGTCACTCAGCCGCGCTTCGATGCCTGCGACCCCGCGATAGGTTTCCGTCGTCGACGTCGCCCGGCCAGGGCCAAGGTCGAACGCCGCTTTGCCAAGGATGAAGGAGGCAACGCCATTGGCGTCCATCGCCGACGCGACGGAGGCCGGGATGAACGGATTGTCCCGCTTGATCCGCCCCATCAGCGTACCGTTGAAATCGCGGAAGATCGCGCCATCGACCGTGCCCTTCACCCGGCCATAGGAAACATCGGCAGTGAGCGTCACATCGTCGGTCAGTTCGGCAGTCAGCGCGCCATAGGAGGACACACGTTCCAGCGGCACCTTGAGCCGCAGCGCGGAAATGAAGCCGTTGCGCCCCTGCCCTTCCCCACCCAGCATGAATAATGGCCCCACCAACGTACCATATTGGAATTGCCCCGGCGTCCCGTCGGCCAGGAATTTGGTGCCGCGCAACGGGTCGGTCGCCGTCGTGCCGATCACCTGTCCCGCCGCATTATAGGATCGGTTGATCAGCCCGCCCGGCGTCATCGTCGATGTGTTGACACCCCCGACGATCAGATTGGCGGGCAGTCCGCCCGCGCCCGGCGTGTTACCCAGGATCAGCGTCTGGCTGTCGCACCAGCTGCGAGTGGTGCAATTGCCCAGCCCGTCCAGCTTTTCATATTCGACCGCGCCGATCACATGCACCCGGTCGCCCAGGCTCATCCCGCCGGACAGGCTGGCGAACAGATTGCCGTCGTCGCCGCGCTGCGACATGCCGGCGGTAAATTCACCGTCCAGCCCCTGCTTCTTGCGGTCGAGGACGAAGTTTACGACCCCCGCGACGGCATCCGACCCATAAGCCGCAGACGCGCCGCCGGTCACGACATCGACCGTACGCAGCAGGGATGACGGGATCAGGTTTGTATCGACCGACCCTTGCACGGTGCTGGGCACAAAGCGCTTGCCATCGACGAGCACCAGCGTCCGTTGGGGATCAAGTCCGCGCAAGTCGAGCAGCCGCGCGCCGATATTGCCGCCCAGATTGGCCTGCGCCGCAGGACCGCTCGACGCCCGGAAGCTGGGCAGCTGGTTCAACGCTTCGCCGACATTGTTGATGCCCAGCGCGTCCAGCCGTTCCGCCCCGATCGAGGTGACGGGCGTGGGCGCATTGAAATTGGAGCCGAGCCGCGTGCCCGTCACGACGATATCTTGCACTGCGATAGCGACGGCAGGGAGATCGCCATCGGCAGATTGCGTCGCATGGGCCGCCTGCACCGCCGCATCATTCTGCGCGATGGCTCCCTGCTGCGCGGTCATCATGGTTGATCCGGCGATAGCCAGGACACTCGCGCTCATGCGCGTCAACTGCGTGCTCAATCGCATCTGTCTTACCCTCTCCTGGCCTTCTGATGTGACCTCGTCGCATTTTATGTATCGTGATACATATATTGTCAATGCCCTCTCTTTGCGCCAGAACTGACGGGGAATGGGGACTTTTGCAGTCGGCGTCGCAGGTCGCTAGGAATGAATCGCGGGATAATCCCCAGAGGTTCGCAATGGCGATAGGAATGGCATGAGCTCTGATAATTTGGACCCGGTGGATCCGTTCGACAGCACGACACCGCAATATCGCGCTTATTTCCCTGAAGGATCCCGCGACGATGTCGAGTTTCGGCTCACTCGCATTTTGTCATTGTCTGCGCGGCGCTGGGGCACACATGTCGAGAGTCGCGTGATGGCGTCCACCGGACAGTCGCGGTCCCGATGGCAAACCTTGTTCGTGCTCAGCGTCGCCACGCCTCCGGTGACGACATCTCTCCTATCGGCGCGGCTTGCCATCCAATGGCCGCCGCTGATCAGAACGTTGAACTCACTGGAAGCCGACGGCCTGATTCGTCGAAGCGAGAATCCCAACGACAAACGATCTCGCTACATTGAGATTACGCCTGCTGGGCTAAAGGTCGTCGAAGAGGTCCAGCCTATTCTGGCGGAAATCAGATCTGCGGTTTTCTCGAGCCTTAATGAAGAGGAGATTCTTTTAACCACGCAGGTTTTAGGGAAAATCGTTAGCGGAATTGCGGAAACGCAAGGTGAAATATAATTGGCATCTGGCGTATAAATCCACCTCAGCCATCTATGACAGCGCCGTTGTCGTAATGGCGCAGGACATGCTGGCGTCATATCTGCCGTTGCTGAGCAAAGCTCCGACCCGCTCGGCATTTCCAGCAATGACGGCGCTGGGATAGGGCTGGACTTGTTCGTCGGTGTCGGAATGGCGGCGATGGACGGGGTCATACCGACTGCCTGCGCCTATCCGCCCGAGCAGTTCAGGCGGCATTCAAACCATCGTCGACGGCGAAGCACTTGAGGCCCACGCCTCTATAGTGTCTTGCCACTATGTAGTGGGTACAAGCCCGGCGCATATATCGCGGCCGGCGCGTGGAACAACATTCTGCCCTCACGCCAGCGGTCCAGAGCCATATCCATCATTGGCCCGAACTGCCATCCGAATAAAGAAAGCTCAGTTGGGGGGCAAAGTTTTCATAGGCTGCTTCGCCTGCATGATCCGTAGCTGGCGTCAAATGCTGCATAGCGGCATGTCGCGGTCCATTCCTGCCTCTCGGCAGCTATCCCCTTCAAACGCAGATCGGAACCAACGACCGATACGATCAATGTTCGCGGAAAGATGCCCAAAAACTGCCAGTCAGCGGTTCGATCGCATAATCCAACGCCGTGCGTTTGCGCAGCGGAATCAATATCTGCACCGGCATCCCCGCGCGCAGTTCGAAATCCTTGCCCCGCACGTCACGGATCAGCGCCAGCTGGCTGCGCGGCACCACGATATCGCCGGTGAAATAGCTTTGCCCGGTCTTTTCATCGGCAAAGCTATCGGCGGACAGCCGACGCAACTCCCCCTCCAGATTGGGCAGCTGCCGCTCATGCAGCCCTGAAAATTTGACCAACGTCTTCTTGCCCACCGACAGATCGTCGGCATCGTCCGGCGCGATCTGCGCCTGGATCAGCAACGGTTCATTCTCCGGCACGATATCCATCAGCTTCTGCCCCGAAGCGATGACGCCGCCGGGCGTGAAGATCGTCATCCCCATCACCGCCCCGGTCGCGGGCGCGCGAATGGCCGTGCGTTCCAGTTGGTCGCGCGCAGCCTGCCACTTGGGCAATATCTCGCCCAATGCGGTTTCCACATCACGCAGGTCAGACGCGGTGCGCTCATGGAAGCTGCGCTGTGCCTCCAGCGCCTGAATCTCGCTTTCACGCGCCGCGCCCCGGGTCTGCGCGACGCTCGCGGCATATTGTCCCCTCTGCCCTTCCAGCTCAGCACGAGCGCGCTCCAGTTCGCGCATGCGGGTCTTGGACACGAAACCCTTGTCCGCCACCGGCTTCAATGCGGTGATCTGTTCATCCAATATGCGCAGTTGCTCGCGGGTCGCCGCCGTCTGCTCCCCATAGCCGCGCCCCTGCTCGCCTGATTGCGCCACGCGCTGGGCAAGGGCATCGCGCTGCGCCGCCAGCACGGAAGTGCGTGCTGACAATTCGGTCTGCTGCAACCGCATCGCCAACGTGGCCTCCGCCTTGTCCTCCGGCGACAGGGACGTAAATTCGCGCGGCGGCGTGATGCGGTGCGTGCCCAGTTGCTCCGCTTCCAGTCGGGCGCG
>JAGVJS010000079.1 GCA_020051025.1 Sphingobium sp.
ACGACCGTGGGGGCCGGCCGGTCGGGATCATGGACATGCCAATTGCCGCCCGGCAGGATCGGCGTATCCTTGAAACCCAGCTTTCCAGGCTTGTCCTGCGCCTGAGCCAGCGTGCCGGCCATCAGACCGACCGCCATTGCCATGCCGATGGGAATGCGCTTCATCCTCTCGCCTCCTCCTGTCTTATGCTTTGTCGATCGCCCGATAGGCCGCGATCAGCCGATCTTCGCCTTCGCGACCGGCGATCGAATTGCCATGTTCCATGCCGATCACGCCGCCATAATTACGGCTGCGCAGCCAGCGGACGATATTGGCATAGTTGATCTCGCCCGTGCCCGGTTCCTTGCGGCCCGGATTGTCGCCGAACTGGATATAGCCGATTTCCGCCCAGCAGGCGTCGAGCGTCGGGATGATGTTCCCGGACTGAATCTGTTCGTGATAGACATCCGCCAATATCTTGACGCCGGGGCTGTTCGCGCCGCGCGCGACGGCATAACCCTGCGCGATCGATTGCATGTAGACGCCCGGATGATTGGTGCGGGTGTTGAGCGGCTCCATCACCAGCGCCAGGCCATGGGGTGCGACGATATCTCCGGCACGGCGCATGCAGTCGATGATGCGGCCGGTCTGGATATCCTGCGGCACCTTGCGGTCCATGAAGCCGGTGACGACGGTCGCATGTTTCGCATTGAGCCGCTTGGCGACCTCCACCGACGAGCGGACATCGGCGAGGAAGGCTTCGCGTTCAGCATCGTCATTCGCGCCCAGCAACGGGCGGAAGTCGGCCCATTTGGGCATGGAGGCGACGAACACGCCCATGGTCATGCCGTACCGGGCCAATGCCCTGGCCATTGCTTCCTGCTGTGCGACCGGGCGGGCGCGGGCTTCATTGTCTTCCCATGCCGTGAAACCCTGATCGGCGGCATAGGCGATCTGTTCGAGCAAACCGCCACGGCTGGCGAAGCTGCCTTCATGCGGGGCATAGGCGAGCGAGAAACGGGCGGCGTTGGAACTGCCCTTTCCAACTGCGGCGATGGCGGGTGCTGCGGCGGTTGCCAGCCCGGCGGCAATCATAGCGCGGCGAGACAGGGTCATGCGCGCGTTCCCCGACGACCGGCGCGTCGTTCCGCCAGCCAGATCCCGCCGAAGACGACCAGCAGGGCGATCGGTACGAAGGTCAGGCGGGCGAAGGATTGCGAGGCGGCGGCATCTTCCACGGCACGCAACGCTTCGCCGGTCAGGCGGGTGAAGGCTTCGGGTCCGCCGGCGATTTCCACTTTCGCCCGGTCGAACATCTCGCCCAGTTGCGGCAGAACGAAGAAGCTGGCGAGCGCGCCTGCCGATCCGACCAGACCCAGCGCCCAGCTGTCTCCACGCGGATAGCGTTCCGCGACCGAGGCGAGCATGGTCGGCCACATGGCGCAAACGCCCAGGCCCCAGACGGTCGAGGCGAGGATGGCGGACACGGGCGATTGCGCCTGCGACAGCAGGAACAGGCCGATCGCCGCGAGCAGGCTGGACACCCAGAGCAGACCGGGATTGGACAGGCGCCCGGCGATCTTCCCCGCAAAATGGCGGAAGACGAACATCAGCGCGCTGACATAGACCAGCAGCAGGATGCCGCGCATGCCCACGCGATTGGTGAGCGCGACGTCGATCCACTGGCCCGGCGCCAGTTCGGACGAGGCGGTCAGGAACATCGCGCCGAACCAGATGAAGAAGCTGGGGCGGCGGAACACTTCCAGCATCATGTCCTTCATCGCCCGGCTGCCCGCCGTGGCGGGCGGCGCGGGGAAGCTGGTGGTCGCAGCGATTGCGATGACGCCGACGGCGGGAAGATAGGCCAGGCCCATGATCGCCTGCCACGGCAGGGCGGAGGCGAGGAAGACACCCGCAAGGCCGCCGACGATCAGCCCGCCGGGATACCAGGCATGGAGGACGTTCAGGCGGTGGGTGGTGTCTTCGGGATAGAGGCGGGCGGTGAGCGGATTGATCGACGCTTCGGCAAAGCCCCAGCCAATGCCGGAGAGCAGCATGCCGAACCAGACCAGATGATAGACGGTCATGCCGGTC
Source organism: Sphingobium sp. (assembly GCA_020051025.1). Taxonomy (GTDB): domain Bacteria; phylum Pseudomonadota; class Alphaproteobacteria; order Sphingomonadales; family Sphingomonadaceae; genus Sphingobium. The sequence continues at coordinate 2,074 of JAGVJS010000079.1, forward strand.
GCCATGCTGCCCGCGCCCACGATCAGCGTCGTGCCGATCAGGAAGGCGACGCCGCAACCGATGAGGACGCGGCGGATGCCGAGCGTATCGAGGAAGGCGCTGACCACAAAGACGGTGATCGAAAAGCCGAGAAAGGCGGAGCCGAGCGCCGCGCCGATCATTTCCCCCGCCGCGATCGGCGCGATCGGGTCGATCCATTCCGCCTTCAGGCTACTGGCGATCGCCGCACGCAATGCCGCACTCATCGAAGCAGTGAAGAGCGCCAATACACTCAGCCAAAACAGCCTCTGCCGGTTGATAACCGTCATCCCGCTCTCTCCTACCCTGTTGTCCCGGCTGGTCCTTTTATGCCGGGATCATATCCTGATTGCTGTCAGGCGAGGCCCAGCCAGCGCCTGTTGTTAGCGGGATCGCCGCCGCCAGCAAAATCATCGAACGCCCGCTCCGGCCGGCGGATCATATGCGCCTCGATAAAGGGCGCGCCTTCGCGCGCGCCATCCTCGGGATGCTTCAGGCAGCATTCCCATTCCAGCACGGCCCAGCCATCATAGCCATATTGAGTGAGGCGGGAGAAAATGCCGGTGAAATCCACCTGCCCGTCGCCCAGCGAACGGAAGCGGCCGGGCCGATCCACCCAGTCGGCATAACCGCCATAGACGCCGGCCTTGCCGGTAGGATTAAACTCCGCGTCCTTCACATGGAACATCTTGATGCGGTCATGATAGATGTCGATGAACTGGAGATAGTCCATCGCCTGCAACACGAAATGGCTCGGATCATAGAGGATGTTGGCGCGGCTATGGCCACCGACTGCATCCAGAAACCGTTCGAAGGTCAGGCCGTCGTGCAAGTCCTCACCCGGATGCAGTTCGTAGCAGAGATCCACGCCCTCTTCCTCGAACGCGTCCAAGATCGGACGCCAGCGCCGCCCCAGTTCTGCAAACGCCTCTTCGACCAGCCCCGCGGGCCGCTGCGGCCAGGGATAGATGAAAGGCCATGCGAAAGCACCGGAGAAGGTCGCGTGCGCCTTCAGCCCCAGTCGCCGGCTGGCCTTCGCAGCCAGCTTCAGCTGATCGACCGCCCATGCCTGTCGTTCGGCCGGCTTGCCACGCAATTGCGGCGGCGCGAAATTGTCGAAGGCCGCGTCATAGGCCGGGTGGACCGCGACCAGCTGCCCCTGCAAATGGGTCGACAATTCGGAAATCTCAACGCCGGCTTCGCGGCAACGCCCCGCCAGTTCGTCACAATAATCCTGACTATCGGCCGCCAGCGCCAGATCCATGCAGCGCGCATCGTTGCTGGGCACCTGAATGCCCTTATAGCCCGCAGCTGCCATCCAGCGCGCGGCATTATCCAGCGTGTCGAAGGGTGCCGCATCGCCCATGAACTGGGCGAGGAAGATGGCGGGGCCGCGCATACTGTTTTCCAGGGTCATTTCAGGCTCTTCAGATAAGTGATGATCGCAGCGCGCTTGGCCGGATCGGGCGTACCGATCGGCATACGGGTGCCGGGCACCTTCTTCATAGGCGCCGCCAGAAACGCGTCGAGGCTCTGATCGTCCCAGCGCAGTTTCGACGCCTTGAGCGCGGCCGAATAATTGAAGCCGGGCAGCGACGCCGCCGGGCGGCCGGCAACACCGTTCAGATTGGGACCAATGCCGCTTTTGCCATCCTTTTGGACATTATGGCAGGCGCGGCAGGCGCCAAAAGCTGCGGGAGGCGTCTGGGCACTCGCCGATATAGAGATTGTTGCTGCAATGCCCGCGATAAGTATCAGACTGAGGTTGGCTACCCTGCACATCCTCGACTCTCCATTTTGTTTATTCTTGCTATTCATTTACCGGTAAATCATGTGAGATCAAGATCAAGAATGGTTGCGCTACCTGTGCGCTGGCAGAAAGAGGAGGAGAGAGATGACAGAACGAGCTTTGCGCCTGGCGATGGTGGGTGGTGGAGAGGGGGCTTTCATCGGCGCCATCCACCGCGCGGCCGCTGCGCTGGATGGCGACTGGCAACTGGTGGCAGGCGCTTTCAGCAGCGATCCCGAACGCAATCGACGGTCGGGTACGGCGTTGGGAATCGCCGAATCGCGCATCTATGATAGCCTCGACCTGTTGCTGGCGGCGGAGGCCGCGCTGCCCGCCGACCAGCGCGTCGACGCCATATCCATCGTGACCCCCAATCATCTGCACGCGCCCATGGCCATCGCCGCGCTCGATGCCGGGTTCCACGTCTTCTGCGAAAAACCGATGGCGCTCAGTTCGGCAGAGGCCCGGCTGATCGCGCAGGCAGCGGAGCGATCCGGCCGTCATTTCGGCCTCGCCTTCACCTATAGCGGCTACCCGCTGGTGGAAGAGGCACGGGCTCGGGTGGCGCGCGGTGATTTCGGCAAGATCCGTCTGGTCCACGTCGAATATTCGCAGGGCTGGCTGAGCCAGCCGATCGACCGTGACGGGAACAAGCAGGCGGAATGGCGCACCGATCCCGCGCGGGCGGGCCTGGGCGGATGCCTGGGCGATATCGGCACCCATGCCTTCCATCTGGCCGAACATGTGTCGGGACTCGAAGTGCGCGCGCTGTGCGCCGACCTTACTACCCATGTCGAGGGTCGACGGCTGGACGACGATGTGGCCGTCCTGTTGCGCCTGGACGGCGGCGCGCGCGGGACATTGAAGGCCAGCCAGATTGCGGCGGGCGATGAAAATGGGCTGAAGCTGCGCATCCATGGCGAACATGGCGGGCTGGAATGGTCGCAGATGGAGCCGAATACGCTGACTCTGCGCTGGCTCGACCGGCCGGCGGAACTGGTGCGAGCGGGCGGTCCGGGCCTTGCGCCCTCCACGCTGCCACGGCTGCGCACGCCGGCCGGACACCCGGAAGGCTATATCGAAGCCTTCGCCAATCTCTACCGGCTTTTTGCCGCGCGTATTCATGCCAATGCCGGCGATCCGGCTGACGGATTCCCGTCGATCGAGGCGGGGTTGCGAACCATGGCCTTTGTCGAGACCGTGATCGCCAATGCGGCATCCGACCAGAAATGGAGCGCCATCACGCACGGCTGAGCATTTGAGCGGGCGCGATGATGGCTGCCATCATCGCGCCCCTCGCCCGGTCGCCGTCCAATATATGCCGCCCATCAGATGATCGAGATAGCGGGCATCCCGATACATTTCGCCGTCATGGCCAAGCGTGGTGACGAAGACGCGTCCGCCTTCATAACGGTGGTACCAGGCGACAGGATGGTCGCGCCCCATCGGTTTCGCCACCTGGCCGGGCCAGATTTTGCTAGGGTCGTAGCTGTCTTCGTCAACATTCAGGACGGGGGCGATGGCGATATTGAACGGATTCGACGTGGTGTAGAATTCGTCGCTCCATATCCAGCGATCAGGCAAGCAGTAGGTCGCGGGGAAGCCCGGATCCTGCACGGTGACCACGCCAGTCTGCAACATGGGATGGACGCCGACAGACCGGCCGACCAGTCGCTCGTACCACGGCCAGGCGCCCGATGGCATGATCGCGGCGCGATGGACCACGATCGCATTGCCGCCCCTGCGCATATAATCCTCGAAATGCGCGCGCTGCGACGCGTTCAGTTGTTCGGCCGGCGCGTTCAGGAAGATGATCGCGGCATAGCGGCTGAGATCGCCATCGAAACTTTCCGGCCTGTTGCTCCAGTCGAAGGCGAAAGCATGAAGTTTGGCCAGTCGTTCCAGACTGTCGCGCGCGATCGGGATATATTCATAATGATAGGTGCTGGGCGTCGCCAGCACGAGCAGCCTATATTGGCTGTCGGCCTGCGCAGCGGACGCGCCGGTCAGCAGCAGCAAGGCGATCAGCAGACGCCGCAGGATCGGCATGATTCAGCCATACTCCTGAAAAAGAAGATGTCCCGGCCGTACAGGACCGGGACGAGTTTGGGGAGGCTTCAATAAGAGGTCAGAAGTTGAAGCGGACACCCGCGCGATAGATGCGGCCCAGCGTGTCGTAGAGCGCCGGGTTGATATCCAGACCGGTGTTGGTCTGGGGCGAGGCGACCGGATCCTTGTCGAACAGATTGTCGACCTTGCCATAGATGGACAGATTGCCGCTGAACTTGAAGGTCGCGCCGATATCTACGTAGAAGGCGCCCTTCATCTTGTTACGGTCGATCGTCGGATGGTTTGCGGTCGATGCCGGGCAGGACGACTGGCAGACCACATATTGATTGCCGAACGTGCCATCGCTGAACCAGCGTTCCTGCACCGTCAGGCTGAACCGGTCGCTGTCATAGGTTTGCACGGCGAGCCATTTCCAGTTTGGCGTCGCGCCATTGTTCGCGCCGGCCTGATCAACCGGATCGACGCCGGCGATGCCGGCATTGACGATGAATTTCTGGATGTGGGTGCCCAGCGCACGGACCGTGAAGTTGCCCGGCAGACCCAGCGGCTGCTGCCACTGATAGCTGGCCTCGATATCGAAGCCGCTGGTTTTCCAGGACGCCAGATTGAACGGCTGGACATTGACGAAGTTGGTGCCCTGCGCGCCGTCCAGCTGGAATCCGCCGCAAAAGGTCTGATTGCCTTCAAAGCAGAAGCGCACGATCTGGTCGGCGGACAGGCTGGATACGACGCCGCTCAGCTTGATGTTGTAATAGTCGAACGACAGGCTGAGGCCCGGCAGCCATTCCGGCCGCGCCAGCACGACGCCCAGTTCGGTGTTTCGCGCGACTTCCGGGCGCAAATTGGGATTGCCGACAACATTCTGGAAGACCTGCACCGCCTGATTGCGGAACGGATCGTTGAAGTTGGGCAAGGTCGTGACCGTCGGCGCGGCGAAGAGTTCCGACAGGTTGGGCGCGCGCACGTCGCGTGAGGTGACAGCGCGCAGGCGCAGGCCGCTGAGCGGCGTATCCCAGGTGCCGCCAACCTTCCATGTCCACACCGTGCCAGAGGTGCTGTAATGGGTGCCGCGCCCGGCTGCGTTCAGATTGGCGCGACCGATGGACTGGCTGTCGAATATAGGCAGATCAACTTCCAGATAGCCTTCATAGACTTCATATTTGCCACGGCCATTCTTGTAGTTGCCGGCAGCCCAGTTGCTGCCCAGTTGGGCATTGAGCAAAGGGTCGGCCGGATAATCGGGGCTGTTGGGGCTGAGCGGCGACACGCCCGCGCCATAGGGATCGGCATTCACGCGGTAAAATTCACGGCGATATTCGCCGCCGAACGCGATCGACACCGGGCCGGCCCACAGGTCGAAGGGGTTGCCCGAGAGGTTGAGGCTGGCGACGTCCTGGGTCAGCTTGGTATGCTGGAAAGGGCCATTTTCGTGCGGGGCGACATAAGCGAGCGCGGAAGCGGACGGCGCGAAATTGCCGAAGATGTTGATCGGCTGGCAGCCATTGGCGCGCGCCACCGGGTCGCGGCAGACGATCGCACCGTTAAGGGTTATCGCATCGGTCGCAGCGACATAGCGGTTCTGCAACACGATATCGCGGACCCGAATGTCGGAAATGGTGATGCCATGCTCATAATAGGCATCGTAATTCCAGTCGGTGCCGCCCAGATCGAACTTGCCCTTCAATCCGCCGACGAAGCGATATTGTTTCCGGTCGGTATAGACTTGCGGATCGGGGAAGGAGGCATTGCTCGACCCGAAGCCGAAAGAGGTAATACCGGCGGTAGCGCAGGCATCGCGCACCGATTGCGGCAGATAGGGATTGGCGCACTGCACAGTCAGGCTGGCGCGGCCATAGCCGGGACTAGGCTGGTTATTGGTCTTTACCTGCGCCACATTGACCGTGACATAGGCTTCATTGTCCGGGGCAAAGTCGAAGCCGATCCGGCCATAGCCGTTGATGCGCTCCAGCTTCGATTTGAGCGAAGCGCCCGACCCCGGAGCACCCGACAGATCGCCGCCTTCGCAGAAGCTGTTGCCGCGATAGCAGTTGGTGACGGCACCGGTGCCGGTGGGGACGCCGTTCGAGCCATAATTGAACTGATAGGGCGTGCCATCGGGAGCAAAAGCGATGCCCTGGAGCGGGCCATTGTTGATGAGGCCATAGCGCGCATATTGATAGGGTTGCGCATAGTCGCGATAATTGAACTGCGGCAGGCCGTTATTGGTCTGGCCAGTGTTCATCAGCGTGGTGGCGCGATACCAGTTGCGGCTACCGGCCAGATCCGTGCCGAAATCGCCCGCCCCAACGCCGCCTTCATGATCATATTCGCCGCTCAGCACGACATGCAGGCGATCGTCCATGAAGGATTTGCCATAGGCCGCCTGAACCAGTGCGGTTTCATCATCGCCATATTTGGTGATGCTGCCCAGCACATTGCCCTTGAACCCTTCGAAATGCGTGTCGGTGATGAAGTTGACGACACCGCCGACCGCGTCCGAACCGTAGGAAGCCGACGCGCCGCCGGTCACGACGTCCACGCGCTTCACCAGCAACTGCGGGAACATGCTGATGTCCGGCACGCCAGTCACGTTGGCGCCGACGACGCGCTGGCCATCGAGCAGGGTCAGGGTGCGGATCGGCTGGAGGCCGCGCAGAGAGAAGGAACTGAGGCCCTGCTGGCCGCTCGACGTGCTGAAGGTGCCGGTCGCCGCGCCGGTCGATCCCTGAAGCGAGGGCAATTGCGCAATGGTGTTGAAGATGTTGGGCTGCGCATTATTGGCGATCTGCTCTTCACCGATCACCGTGGTCGGTGTGGGCGCATTGAAGCCGCTGGTGGTGATGCGCGATCCGGTGACGACAATATCGGCGGCGCGGGGCGCGGCGGCATCGTCGGCCTGATCCTGCGGCGCGATGCTCTGGGCCTGTGGCGCGGACACGTTCTGGGCCTGCGCCATGCCGGCCAGCGCCATGGTCGCCACCGCCGCCAGGCTGACGCCGGCCAGTTGCCGATGGATTGCGATCGTCACTTTCATTGATCCTTCCCCTTTATATCCGGCCTCCCCTCCCGGAGCCGGTCGCGCCCATGGCGGGCGATCATGTAAAACCTATATTCGCGCCATGCCGGCCGCACTTAAGACATAGGTCGTAGATGCGGCCGCAAGCCCTGATTTCAGGGCCTTGCCGCGTAGAGCGCGTGATGCGTCAGGATGAAGAGCGTCCGCCTGTCCGGTCCGCCAAACAGGATCTGCAAGGGGCGATCGGGCACATCAATGCGCCCCGTTTCCTTGCCGTCCGGGCCATAGACGAAGATCTGCCCGTTCGCGACATAGACACGGCCCTGACCATCGACGGCAACGCTCTCGCCGCCGCGGTTGGCGAAGGGCTTGAGATCGGTCAGCGTGCCGCCCGCCCCCACGGTGCCGCTATAGGTCACATTCTCCGACCCGTTGGTGACGAACAGGCGTTCGCCCACCTTGCCGCCGACAAAGCCATTGGCGTTCAGACCGTCCGACCAGCGCCAGCCCGTATGGTCGATCGGCCCCTGCTGCCATGTGCGGAAGGCTGGCAAGGACAGGCTGCCGTCAGGCGACAGATATTCCTTCGCCTTGGGCGTGCCGACATCGCGCGCGAACATGTCGGCAAGCGTGGTGAAATCGTAGGTCTTGTGGTCGAGCTGGTCGCGAAATTCGCCATTATTCCACCAGTTGACCGGCAGCAGCGTCCTTGCCGACCCGCCGGTCCGCACCGGGGTCGGCTGGATCAGGGTCATCTGATCCTTCGGGCCGTCCGGGTCGATCGAATAGACGCCCCCCTTCGGCCCCAGCGAGGACAGAACAAGCAGGTGCCCCGATCCGTCGACCGCCAGATTGATGGCGTCGAGCGCATTGTCGCGCACGATTTCCAGCCCCTTGACCTGCGTCCAGCGATGGATGCGCTGGAAGCGGCGGTCGATGAAATAGAGTGCGCCTTTCGCATCCACCGCCGCGCCGGAGATCGACCAGAAACCGTCCTCCAGCTTTTCGACCCTGGCGCTGCTGGGCGGCGTGGCCGCGATCTTGCGGTCGGATGCGCCGATGTCGAGGCTGGCAAATTCGCGCTCGCGCACGAACAGCTTGCGGCTGACATCCTCGATCGCATTGTCGAACGGATATTTGCTGGCTCGCAGGAAGGTGCCGCAGCCTTCATCGTCGCAGGTCGCATAGCCGCTTTCCGCATTGATATGCACGTTGCGGAAGCGGATGTCGCTGGAGTTAGTCAGCTTCACCGCGCTTTTTTCCGGCGCATAGGTGCGCGTGACCCGATAGCCATGATAGTTGGCGAACAGCAGATTGCTGGAATTGCGGATGTCGAGCGAGATGGCGTCGGGCCCGTCATCGACCTCCTGCTCGGTCTGCGGGGCAAGGAACTCCCAATTCTGCACATTGTCGAGGACGATCTCGTTACGGGCATGATGTTCGACCGACATTTCATAGACATGGCCGGGCGTGCTGGTGTTGGTGATATGCAGGCCCGATTGCGCGAAACTGTTGGGACTCCACACGTCGGCGAAGGTGCCGCCGCCGCCATCCGTCACCCAGATGCTGGGATATTGCGCGTCGAGCCGCCCGTCCGTGACCGGATCGCCGGTATTGACCCGCAGCGCGCCCAGCATCTTGCCATCGGCGGTCGGCGTACCGCCGCCGCCCATGATCTTGACGTCCTCGACCAGACTTTTTTCGCCCGACCGCCACAGCAGGGCGGAAGCGCGCGGGTTGATGCGGCCGGTGAAGAGGCCGAGGCCCGACAGGATATTGTCGCCGCCTTTGGGACTTTCCAGGATCGGCAGCACGGATCCCAGGCCGGCATGGGCAGGATTGTCGTCGGGGATATAGAGCTGGGTGATAGCCGGATGCAGGCCGATCAGCACGCTGTCGGGGCGCAGGGTCAGCTTGTTCGTGACCTTGTAGAATCCGGTCGGGAAATAGAGGATGCGATGACTGTCGATCGCCTTCTGGATTGCGACGGTATCGTCCGCCTTGCCATCCCCCATCGCGCCCAGCGTGCGGATATTGACCCAGTCGCTCATAGGCGGCAGGTCGCGGATAGCCCCTTCGCGCCGGGCGGGCATGGCGGAGAGCGGCTGGATATCCGCTTGCGTCTTATATTCGCCGCTATGGCCGAGGTCAGGCACGGAAAGGCCATAGGAGAAGCTGGCGACCTTATAGGCCTTGCCCTTGCCGTCGATTGTCTTGCCGCTGTCGCGGAAACGGGCGAAGACGGGGCTGTTCTCGACAAGCGCATTATCGAAGCCGATCTGGGTAAAGACATTCTTCTCGTTCGAAATGACGATGCCGGCCTTCGATATATTTGCGAAGCGGACATCCTTGCCCCAGAGGCTGTCGCTATAGCCGCGGTCGATCTCTATCCCGACCGGCGTGTTGCGGATAGCGACGTTGACGAGCGTCAAGTCGACCTCATGCTCGCGAATGGCCGCGTCGCGCTGGCCGTCGAAGGTCGAATCCAGCAGGGTGAACTGCCAGGCGGGAGAGGTTTTTTCCGTGACGATGCCATAGCGGCCGCCCTGAAAATGGACATTTTCGATGACATTGCCCGCCTGATAGACGCCGGCGAAGGCGGTGCCGAGCCGGAATTCCATATGGCTGAGGAAGGCATGCTGCGCCATGCGGAAACGCACGCCGGCAGCCGCCGGATTGCCCGCGCCGATCTCGATATCGACATTGCTCATCGAGGAATAGAAAGTGCCGGAATTAGCGTCGCGGACGATCTTGTCGCGCGGCACCACGGTCGGCACCGGGACCGGCACCTGACCAACTTTATATTGGTCGCCGCCGGCGAAGATCACCATGGTCGACACGCCCTGCTGGAAGCCCGGCGTATTGGCGCCGAGCAGCAGGACGGGCCGGGTCGGCCCGACGCCATAGACACGCACGCCCGCCGGCACGATCAGCGATCGGGTGATGCGATAGGTGCCCGACGGCAGGAAGACGAGGCCATGGCCGGTCTTGTCACGGGCCTGATCCAGTGCCTGCTGAATCGCGGCACTGTCGTCCGCCTTACCGTCGCCCTTCGCCCTGACCGTCACCGCATGGGGTTCATCCGGGGCGACCGGGAAGACGGAAGGACCAGCGGCCCAGGCCGGCGCGCTGAGGGTCGTCGCCGCCAGTAACGCCGCGATCATGCTGCATCGGATCATAGCCGCCTCTCCATTCATTGCGTTGCGTGCAGGGCTAGGAGGCGCGACAGGCTTTGGCACTTGCGACATAGGTCGTAGTTTTCAGGCCCCTGTCCGCACATTTATAGGCAAGCGCACCACCACGATGGCCCCATGGCCTCGTTCGCCTGCAAGGGACGCGCCCGTGCCGTCATCATCGCCATCCTCAGCCCCCACTGACCAGTCGAATCCCATGGCCATCATCGTCATGGGGGTGAGCGGCTGCGGCAAATCGACGCTGGGGGCGTTGCTGGCCGAGGCGCTGGCCTGCCCCTTTCTGGAAGGAGACGATTTCCACGCGCGCGAAGCGGTGGCCAAGATGCGCGGCGGGAAGCCGTTGACGGATGAGGATCGCTGGCCCTGGCTCGACCGGTTGGGCGCGGCGACTGCGACAGCGAGCGAGACACATGGCGCGGCGGTCGCTGCCTGTTCCGCCTTGCGGGAAAGCTATCGCGACCGGCTGCGATCGGCGATCGGCAGCCAGTTGCGGTTCGTGCTGCTGGATACTGATCGGGAGACATTGCTGGCGCGCATCAGCAACCGGCCGGGCCATTATATGCCTGCGACTTTGCTGGACAGCCAGCTTGCGACGCTGGAGCGGCCCGCGCCCGACGCGCATATGATGATCCTGACCACTGACGCCCCACCGGACTTGCTGCGTGACCGGGTATTGAACTGGCTCGCCTGACCCGTTTCAGGGCATCAGGCGACGGCGGCCTTCCCATAAGTGCCAGCGCATGGCGAGCGCCGCGCCTTCCGGATCCTGCGCACGGATGGCGGCGACGATCTGTTCATGTTCGCGCAGCATCGTGGCGATGACGTCGGGCGGGCGCGAACGGCTGATATCGACGCCGGCGCGCATGATCTTGTCCACATCGCCATGCAGCGCGTCGAAAGCGATCAGGAAGGCCGGATTGCCGGTCGCCTCGGCAATGCGTCGGTGCAGTTCCATATCCTCGACATGGGCCGGTTCGCTGGACAGGAGCGCGGCGCGCAACATTTCCATGCCATCCTCGACATAAGCCATTTCCTGCACAGTCCGGCGGGTCGCGGCCAGACGCGCCGCCTCCGCCTCCAGCACGAAGCGCACTTCATAACTGCCAAGTGTCGTCGGCAGTTCAGTCGATGGCATGAACATGGCAAGACGATCGGACGGGCGGCTCTTGACGAAGGAACCGGCGCCCCGCCGCGCCTCTGTAATGCCGTCCGATGCCAGCCGCATCAGCGCTTCGCGCACGATCGCGCGGGACACGCCGAACATTTCCGCCAGCCGCGCCTCCGACGGCAGACGCGCGCCGACCTCCAGACCGTCCGACTTTATGATGTCGACGATCTGGGCATAGACATGGTCGGAAAGGCGCGCCTGGCTCATCATGATCCATCCCCTAGTTAGAAGAGGCTGCTCGCGACAAGCACCAATAGCAGACCGACGACCGCCACCACCGTTTCCATGATCGACCAGGTGCGGAAGGTGCCGGGCATGTCGGTGCCCAGATAGCTTTTCACCAGCCAGAAGCCCGGATCGTTGACATGGGAGAAGAAGAGCGAACCGGCGCCAATGGCAAGGACCATCCATTCCGGGTCCACGCCCGAGGCCGCAACCAGCCCCTGCATCACGCCGGCCGTGGTGATGGTCGCCACCGTGGCCGAACCCGTCGCCAGCCGGATGCAGACCGACACGCCCCAGGCGAGCAGGATCGGTGAAATCGCGCCGCCCTGGGCAATGCGCACCAGCATGTCGGACAGGCCGGCCGTCACCAGCACCTGCTTGAGCGCGCCGCCCGCGCCGATCGCGAGGATGATGCCGCCGGCGGGCGTCATTGCTTCGGTCCAGATCGCATTCTGAACGGTGCGATCGGTGATGCGGCGGCCGAACAACAGGGGCAGCGCGACCAGCACGGCGACCAGCAACGCGACGACCGGATCGCTGACCCAGGCGAGCCAGTGGAAATG
>JAGVJS010000044.1 GCA_020051025.1 Sphingobium sp.
ACCAGCGTGTTGGCCAGCGCCTCGGGCAGATCCTCGAACAGGCGCTTCATTTCGCCCACCGGCTTCATCCACGCATCGGGTGAACTGGTGCGGCGATCGGGCGTCTCGACATAGGCGCTGTCGGCGATGCACAGCATCACGTCATGCGCCTCATGGAAATGCGGCTCGGCAAAGCAGGTCGGGTTGGTCGCCACCAAAGGCAGCCCGCGATCATAGGCCAGGTCCAGCAATTGCGGCTCCGCCTTGCCCTCCACCGGATCCAGTCGCCGACAGATTTCGATATAGAGCCGGTCCGGGAACAGCGCCTCCAGCATCTCGACATAGGCGACCGCCGCGTCAGGCTGATCCTCGGCAAACAGCCGCGCCAATGCGCCCTCGCCGCCGGCGGTCAGCGCGATGACGCCATCGGTCCGCCCTTCCAGCATCTCCAGCGTGACATGGGGCACTTCCTCGACCGGTCGGTCCAGATGCGCCATCGACACCAGCGCGCAGATATTGTCATAGCCGCCCGCATCCTGCGCATAAAGCGCGATCCAGTCATGCACCGGCGGTGCATTGGCGGGGCGGCCGGGCCGCAAGATGCCCAGCATCGCACCGATGACCGGCTGTACGCCCTCATCCTTGCACCCATCGGAAAAGGCCATCGATCCATATAGCCCGTTACGGTCCGTGATTGCCGCTGCGGGAAAGCCCAACGCCTTGGCCTGCTTGGCGATCTTCTTGGGATCGATCGCCCCTTCCAGCATGGTGAAGGAGGAAAAGACGCGCAGCGGAACGAAAGGAGCATGAGGCATAGACCCAATCTAGGGATGCCGCGCGATTCGGCCCACCCCCTGCGAGACGAAATCTGTGGGTAAAGCGCTCCGCCGCTCCCTACTGACGGTCGATATCCTTAACCGAATACCAACCTGTCCGCGTTACCTTCACCGGCATCATGCGCCTGTCCACCATCACCAACTGGGCCTATGGGGCCACCGTCGCCCTGACCCTGGCCTCAGGCACAACCATGTTGATGGCATCAGGCGCGGAGGAACGGGAACGCGCCGCCGTCGCCCAGCGCGCCATCTTCGATCAGGCCACCGCCACGCTGGAGGAAGATGTCTATCGCCTCACCGAACAGGCGCGCGGCTTCATCATCAGCGGCGATCCCAGCCACCTGATCGCCTATCGCCGCGAAAAGGACGCGCTGAAATCGGTCGAACAGCGTATCGCCCATCTGCGCGACGCCGGCGCCAACGAAGCCGAGCTTGCCGCCCTGGGTCAGGCCCTCCACTGGTCCGACGCGCTGACCGACGAGCAGGACGCCGCCATCCGCGCTGCACAATCAGGCGACGACAGGACCGGCCGCACAATCCTGTTCGGCGACGAATATGGCCGTGAACTGGACCGGGTCGCCGCGCAGGTCGGCAAATTCCAATATATGCTGGACCAGCGCACCGACCACGCCGTCACCCGCGCGACCGACACCGCCCGCCAGTGGCGCAGCATGTCGGAAGTCATGCTCGGCGTCACCGCCCTGCTGTTCCTGTGCGTCCTCTATTTCGTGCTGAAGCAGCGCATTCTTCGCCCTGTCATCAGCCTCAGCGACGTTGTCACGCGCCTCGCCGCGCAGGATTGGGACGCGATCCCGCCGGACTCCGCCCATGTCGACGAGATTGGCGACATGGCGCATGCGATCCGCATCTTCCGCGAAAACGGGCTGGAGCGGCAGCGACTGGAGCAGGAGCGGGACATCGACCGCACCATGCGCGATCTGCTGTCCCGCCTGACCCAGCGCCTGCAAGGCTGCGACAGCGTGCATGATCTGGTGGAGGTCGTCCGCCGCTTCGCGCCCGAAATCGCGCCCGACTTCCCGGGCCGCCTCTACATCCACGACAATCGCCGCAATGCCATGTCACAGGCGTGCGAGTGGTTGTCACCCACTTATTCCCGCACGGATTTTCCGCCCTCGGCCTGCTGGGCGCTGCGCCGGGGCCAGACCCATCGCCCGATCGGCGACATGGTCGACATACCCTGCGATCATCTGGACGCCATCGCCTCAGTCAGCACCATCTGCATCCCGCTCGCGGCGCAGGGAGAAAGCATCGGCATGCTCTATTATGAGGAGCCGATGCAGGCCAGCGCCGACCATTTGGAGCGGACCGGCAAATATCTGGAGATGCTGGCCGAAAATATCGGCCTCGCCCTTGCCAACCTCCGCCTGCGCGACGTGCTGCGCGACATGGCGATGGCCGATGTGCTGACCGGCCTGCCCAATCGCCGTCAGTTCGACATCATGCTGCAAACGCTGGTGAATGAAGCGGACCGCAGCCATTCGCCGCTGACCTGCCTGATGATCGACATCGACCATTTCAAGCGGTTCAACGATAGTTTCGGCCATGATGCCGGCGACGCCGTGCTGCGCGCGGTCGGCACCGTGCTGGCCGACTCGCTGCGGGAAAGCGGCCATGCCTTCCGCCTGGGCGGCGAAGAATTCGTCGTGCTGATGCCGGGCTTCAGCCTCGATCAGGCGCTCGGTCGCGCCATCCAGATCCAGCGCCGTATCCAGGATCTGCGGATCGAACATCGCGGCCGGGAACTGGGCGCGATCACCGCCAGCTTCGGCCTGGCGACCTTCCCCGATCATGGCCGTGCCGACCGCCTGCTC
>JAGVJS010000267.1 GCA_020051025.1 Sphingobium sp.
AGCCGTGTTCCTGCGAAGGCAGGAACCCAGGGCAAAGAAGCGCTAGGCCGCCCCTAGGCTCCTGCTTTCGCAGGAGCACAGATTGTCCGCCTTTGGTCGGCAGCTGACCGTCCGCATTTTCGTAGCGAACAGCCCGCCCGAACCTGAACGAATGACGGATTCCGGGAAGTCCAAATAAGCCGACGAACGGCAGGGATTGGCGCATAGCTGACAGCCATTGGAAATGGCTAATCGACGCCACATCGTGACAAATATGGCTGCCGCGCTGTCTGTGATACTCAATCCATCCCATCCGCTGCCAATTCGTATCCCTTCTGTAACGAATAGTTTCCTTCTCCCCCAACCCGCTCCGCTTCATTGACATCCCCTTGCGGCGCCTCTCAACGGCGGGCGTATTAGTGATACGCATTCGCATTAGCTTTGAGGGGGATTTATGGGGTCGACGCGGTTGGGCGTGGTGGCGCGGGCTTTTGGCGGGGCCGGGGTGCTGGCAGTCATGGGACAGGTGGCGATGGCGGCGGAGGCTGCGCCCGATGCAGCGCCGGCGGAGGGTGACAGCAGTTCCGCGATCGTCGTGACCGCGGCGGGCTATGAGCAGAATATCGTCGAGGCGCCGGCCAGCATCACCGTGCTGGGCCGCGAGGAATTGCAGGAGAAGCGCTTCGGCAGTCTGGCCGAAGCCTTGCAGGATGTGCAGGGCGTGGATGTCGGCGGGGAGGCAGGCAAGACCGGCGGCCTCAACATCTCCATTCGCGGCATGCCCAGCGACTATACGCTGGTCCTGATCGACGGCCGCCGCCAGAATGCGCCGGGCGGGGTGACGCCGAACGGCTTTGGCGAGACGTCGACCAGCTTCCTGCCGCCCTTCTCCGCGATCGACCGGATCGAGGTGGTGCGCGGGCCGATGTCCACGCTGTACGGGTCGGACGCGATGGGCGGCGTCGTCAACATCATCACCCGCAAGGTCGGCACCCGCTGGGTCGGCACCGCGAGCGCGGAAAGCACGATCCAGGGCGATGATCGCTTCGGCAATATCCAGTCGGTCAACGGCTTCGTGCAGGGGCCGGTGATCCGCGACCTGCTGGGGCTGACGCTGCGGGGCAGCGTGTTCCATCGCGAGGGATCGAACATCGCCATTCCGGGCGATCCGGCGCTGACGCTGGGGCGCAATCCGGTGCGGTCGGACGTCTATAATTATGGCGGGCGGCTGAGCCTGACGCCCCATGCCGACCATGATCTGTGGTTCGAATTCGACCGCAACGAACAGAGCTATGACAATAGCGAGGGGCAGCTGGGCACGCTGGGATCGGGCGGCTATGCGCCGGAACAGCGGTTCAACCGGTCCAACTATGTGATCGCGCATACATGGCGGATGGGCTTTGGCCAGCTGGACACGACGCTGACCCGCAACGAGACGGAGACGATCGGCCGGCTGATCCCCAATGGCACGCCGGGCGCGGTGCCGGGTGCGCCGCGCACGCTGGAGGCGCGCAACGACATTTTGGATTCGCGCTTTGCGGGCAAGGTCGGCAGGCTCGCCTTCACCGTCGGCGGGCAATATTGGAAGGCGCGGATGGTCGAGGGCGTGGCGCCCGAGCCGTTCAAGTTCACGCAGTGGGCGGGCTTTGCCGAGGCGACGCTGACGGTGGCGGACGGGTTCAACATCACCGGCGGCGCGCGCTATGACAATCACAGCACCTTCGGCGATAAATGGTCGCCGCGCGTCTATGGCGTGTGGA
Organism: Sphingobium sp.; assembly: GCA_020051025.1. Taxonomy (GTDB): domain Bacteria; phylum Pseudomonadota; class Alphaproteobacteria; order Sphingomonadales; family Sphingomonadaceae; genus Sphingobium. Next base: position 1,740 of record JAGVJS010000267.1, read on the forward strand.
ACATCAACGAGGTGCTGACGCTGAAGGGCGGGGTGAGCCGCGGCTTCAAGACGCCGCGGGTGGAGCAGATTGCCGAAGGGATCATCGGCTTTGGCAGTCAGGGGCGGGTGCCGCTGCTGGGATCGCCGGGGCTGACGCCGGAAACCAGCACCAGCTATGAAGCGGGCCTCTATTATGACGGCCAAGGCTTGTTCAGCGGCAATGTGACGCTGTTCAACAACGATTTTACCGACAAGATCGCCAGCGGGCCGGGGGTGGCCAATTGCCGCTATTCCGTGGCGCCGAACCTGCCGGGCTGCGTCGATGTGGGCAATTTCCCCAATGTCGAGCAGTTCAGCCAGTCGATCAATATCGACAAGGCGCGGACGCGGGGTGTCGAGGTGGCGACGCGCTTCGCCTTTACCCCGGCTTTGTCGCTGTCGGCCAATTACACCTATACCGAGACGGAGCAGCTGAGCGGCGCGGAAGAGGGGCGGCCGCTGATCGGCATGCCCAAACATATGCTGAACGGCAATCTGCGCTGGAAGCTGGGCGACAAGGCCAGTGTGTGGGCGCGGGCGGAGGTGCGGTCGAGCCGCTATCGCGGGGCCAATGTGCAGCAGGCGGCCGTGGGCGATTTCCGCAGCTATGAAGTGTTTCATCTGGGCGGGTCGTATCAGGTGACGCCGGCCTTCCGGCTGGCGGCGACGGTATTCAATGTGCTGGATACCGATTATGCGGTCTATGTGCCCTATCTGAGCGGCACGGCCACGGTCTACACGCCGGCCTATTCGATCAACCAGGAAGGGCGGCGGCTGTGGCTGTCGGCGACCGTGGACTTCTAGAAATCACCGTTCGCTTCGAGCGAAGTCGAGAAGCGGCTGGCATTTGGCTTCCGTTTAGCTGCGCTGAACTTGGCTCTGCCTCGTTTCTCGACTTTGCTCGAAACGAACGGACTTGGGTTTTTAAAGACTTTCCACCCGCACGATGGTGCCGTCGACGCCGGTGATCCGCATGCGGGTGCCGGTGGGGGCGTCCGGGCCGGTGGCGCTCCAGACGCTGTCGCCGACTTTGACCCGGCCTTCGCCATCCACAATCGGGTCGACC
>JAGVJS010000367.1 GCA_020051025.1 Sphingobium sp.
TCAAGGCCTCGGCCGGCGGCGGCGGGCGCGGCATGGTGATCGCCAACAATGCGGAGGAAGTCGAATCCGGCTTTCATAAAGCGTCCGCCGAAGCCCTTGCCGCCTTCAACGACGGCCGCCTGTTCATGGAACGCTTCGTGCCCGAAGCCCGCCATGTCGAGGTCCAGCTGATGGGCGACGGCACCGGCAAGGTCGTGCATTTCGGCGAACGCGACTGTTCGGTCCAGCGCCGCTATCAGAAGCTGGTCGAGGAAGCGCCCTGCACCGCCATGCCGGACCGGGTGCGCAAGCAACTGCACGAAGCCGCCGTCGCGCTCGCCTCCAGCGTCCATTATCGTAACGCCGGCACGGCAGAGTTCCTCTACGACGTCGCCCGCGAGGAAGTCTATTTCATCGAGGTCAACGCCCGCATTCAGGTAGAGCATCCGGTATCCGAAATGATCACCGGCTTCGATCTGGTGCAGGAACAAATTCGGATCGCCGGCGGGTCGCCACTGTCGGTCAATCAGGCGGATGTCCGCGTCACCGGCCATGCCATCGAATGCCGCATCAATGCGGAAGATGTGGGGAAGGGCTTCATACCCGTTCCCGGCCGCATCACCGGCTGGCAGGTGCCAACGGGCGAGGGCATCCGCCTTGACAGCCATATGTCGGAAGGCGCGATGATCCCGCCCTTCTATGACAGCATGATCGGCAAGCTGATCGTCCATGGCAGCGACCGCGCCGACGCGGTGGCGAAACTGACGGAGGCGCTCGACGCCTTCAAGGTGGAGGGCGTGCCGACGACGATCGACCTGCACCGCCGCATCGTGCGCCACCCCGACTTCATCGAAAACCGCATCCACACACGCTGGCTTGAGCAGACCCTGCTCGCTTCCCCGGAGTAACGCCCATGGCCCATATCACTTTCCTCGACGAAACCATGCGCGACGGGCAGCAGAGCCTGTGGGGCATGCGGATGCAGGCCGGCATGGCGCTGCCGGTGACGCCGATCATCGACCAGACCGGCTATAATATCATCAGCCTCGCCGGATCGTCCCTGTTCGAAGTGCTGACCCGCCATTGCCAGGAAGATCCCTGGGCGGGCCTTGATCTGCTGATCGGCTCCATGCCCAACACACCGCTGCGCGCGGGGTGCCGCTCCAACGGGTCCGTGACCTTCGGCTTCACCCCCGATGTGCTGATGGACCTGTGGGTCGATCGCCTCTGCGCCCACGGCATCCGCAGCTTCTGGCTGTACGACGTGCTTTTCAACATCGACAAGATGCACCGCCTCGCGAAGATCGCGAAGACCCATGGCTGTCAGGTCGCGGGCACGATGCTCTTCACCCTCTCGCCGGTCCACACCGACGACTATTATGCTGACAAGGCGGACAAGCTCTCCGCGCTGCCCGAAGTCGACAGCCTGCTGCTCTACGACACCGGCGGGGTGCTGGACCGCGACCGCATCTCCACCCTCGTCCCCGCCATCGTCGCCAAGTCGCGCGGCAAGCCGATCGAGATGCACGCCAACAATATGCTCGGCCAGTCGGCCAAGACCTATATGGACGCGATCGAGTTCGGCGTGACCGTGTTGCACACCGCCGTCCGCCCGATGGCCAACGGGCCTTCGATCCCATCGATCGAGATCATGACCAAGAATGTCGAGATGATGGGCCACACCCACAATATCGACACGAGCAAGCTAAAGCCCGTCGCCGATCATTTCGAACGGGTGGGCAAGGCTGCCGGCTTCCTGGTCAACCAGTTTTTCGAATACGACGTCACCGCGCTCAAGCATCAGATCCCCGGCGGCATGATGGGCACGCTTCGTGCGCAGCTTGTGCAGCAGAATATGCTCAACAAACTGCCCGCCGTGCTGGCGGAGGTGGCGCTGGTGCGGCGCGAACTCGGCTATCCCGGCATGGCGACGCCCTTCGCGCAGCTGGTCGGCACGCTCGCCGTGCTGAACATCGTGACCGGCAAGCGCTACTCGGTCGTGCCGGACGAGGTGATCCAATATGCGGCGGGCTATTATGGCGATCCGGTCGCGCCGATCGACGCCAATGTCATGGACCAGATCATGGCCAAGCCGCGCGCGAAGGAAATCCTGGCCAACCCGCCCGAACAGCCGGACCTCGCCGAACTGCGCCGCCGCCACGGCACCGGAGAGGATGACGACGAACTGATCCTGCGCGCGCTGGTTCCGGCATCGGATATCGAGAAGATGCGCAAGGCCGGCCCGGTCGCGCGGGATTATCCCACGCTCTCCTCGCCCGAACTGGCGCAGGTGCAACGCCTTGTGAAACTGGCCACCGCGCCGTTGGTCCAGATCAAGTCCAGCGCGCTGGACCTGACGCTGCGCCGCTGAAAACCACCTCCGTCACCCCGGACTTGATCCGGGGTCCCGCTTCTTGTCCGACGTCGGGAAGGCAGCGGGACCCCGGGTCAAGCCCGGGGTGACGAAAGACAGGGGAGCTATCCCATGCGAATGATCGACTATTTCGATCGCGGCCTGCGCATCGCGCATGACAAGCCCTGCATGATCGAGGGCGACAGGCAGAAGAGTTACGCAGAAGTCGCGAGCCGCGTAAACGCCATCGCCGCCCTGCTGATCGCGGACGGCTTCCCCGCCGGCGCCCATGCCGCCGTGCTGA
>JAGVJS010000364.1 GCA_020051025.1 Sphingobium sp.
GCTCGACGCCTGGCGCAGCGAACGCAAGCCCTGGCCTGTGGCAAAGGGCGTGCTGACGGTTCCGTCCCGCGCCGAAAGCGGTGGCGAAAATGCCCTCATATCGAAGCAGGAGTTCGGCGACGTCCAACTGCATCTGGAATTTCGTTCGCCCAATCCACCGACCAAAAATTCGCAGGATCGTGGCAATAGCGGCATCTGGTTCATGCAACGCTATGAGGTGCAGATCCTAGACGGCTATCAGAACCCCACTTATGCCGACGGCACGGTGGGCGCGGTCTATGCGTGGAAGCCGCCGCTGGTGAACCCGTCGCGCAAGCCGGGCGAATGGCAGAGCTACGACATCGTCTTCGAACGCCCCCGCTTCGCCGCGGACGGCAGCCTGACGCGTCCGGCCTATGTCACCGTGCTGCTGAACGGCGTGCTGGTGCAGAACCATCAGGCGATGCTGGGCACCACCAAATGGCGTTCTATTGCCCAATATCAGGCGCATGGGGACAAGGCGCCGATCCAGCTTCAGGATCATGACTCGCCGGTATCGTTCCGCAACATCTGGGTCCGGCCGCTGCCGCAGGATGCCATCGCACAGGATTTGAAAGGGGCAGGACAATGATGGATCGCAGACAGGCGCTGGCCGGCGTGATGGCCATGTTCGGCGCCCAGATTTTCGCGCCGCTCGCCCGCGCCGCTGGCCTCGCACCGGCCGGTGCAATCAGTGAGGGCGCACCCAGCATTCAGGTCTTCACGCCCGATCAGCGGGCCTTGATGACGGCGCTCAGTGAACGGGTCATCCCCACCACCGACACGCCCGGCGCCATCGCTGCCGGCGTGCCCGCCTATATCGAAAAGCTGCTGGCGGACTGGGCATTGCCGGAGGATCGCATACCGATCCTGTCCGGCCTCGCGGAAATCGATTCCCGCAGCCGGCAGGACTACAAGCTGCCCGCCGTCGATGCCAAGCCGGATCAGCAGGACGCGCTGCTGACGCTGGCAATGAACGACGCGCTCCCGAACGGCACCGAATTTTTCGAAGCGTTCCGGCAGCTGGTTATCACCGGCTATTATACGTCTGAAATCGGGATGACGCAGGAACGCGAATATCTGCCCGTACCCGGCGAATATAATGGCGCCTTCCCTTATGCTCAGGTCAACAAGGTCTATTCCGCATGATGATGAATCGTCGCTCCATCCTGCTGGGCGCTGGCGGCCTCGCCGCGCTTGCTGGCCAGAATGTCTTCACCGCCGGCGCGCAGGCAGCGCAACTCCGTAAGGTCGGCCTGCAACTTTATACCGTGCGCGAACTCTTCTCCGCCGATCCGGTCGCCACGCTGGAGAAGGTGGCGAAGGTGGGCTATCGTGAAGTCGAATATGGCGGTGGCGGCTATGACGCCATGGACCATAAACTCCTGCGCAAGACCATGGATCGGCTCGGCCTGACCAGCCCGTCGCTGCATATCGGCTATGACGCTCTGCTGGACAATTTCGATGCCAGCGTGGCCATGGCCAAGACGCTGGGCGCGGACACGGTCATCCTGCCCTATATGGTCGACAAGCATCGCGAAGCGGCGGCCTGGGACGCGGCGCTGGTCAATATCAACCGCTTCGGCGCGCAGTTGAAGGCGGCCGGCCTTGGCTTCGCCTATCATAATCACGACTTCGAATTTACCGTGAAGCCCGATGGCGTCAGCCTGTTCGATCGGTTGGTCAAGGCCTGCGATCCCGAACTGGTGAAGATCGAACTGGATCTTTACTGGGCGGTCCATGCCGGGGAGGATGTTCAGGCGCTGATCAAGCGCCTCGCCGGCCGCATTTATGCCTATCATGTGAAGGATATGCGGGCCGATCGCAGCATGACGGCGGTGGGCGCCGGCACGATAGACTTCGCCAGCCTGTTCAAGCTGAACGCGCTGGCCGGGGTGCGGCATTTCTATGTCGAGAATGACCAGTGCCCCGCGCCCTTCATTCCCGACATCACGAAAAGCTTCCAGACGCTGCGCAGCCTGCGCTTCTGAGCATATCCTGAAAGAGAGGATCATCATGGCTTCGACGGACAGGTTCGATGCGATCGTCATCGGTACGGGCATCAGCGGTGGCTGGGCCGCCAAGGAATTGACGGAAAAAGGGTTGCGCGTCCTGATGCTGGATCGCGGCCATATGGTCGAGCATGGCGAAGGCTATACCTATGACGGCCGGCCCGCCTATGACGTACCGGCGCGCAACATCATGCCCGACGCCCTGCGTGAGAGCGACTATTTCATCGCCAAGCACGGCTATGTGCAGCCCAGCAATCAGGCCTTCTACAATAATGATCGCCTCAACCCCTATGATTATGGCGAGGGCAGCAAATTCTACTGGATCAGGCCGGGCGCTGTCGGCGGCAAGTCGCTGATCTGGGGCCGCTGGAGCTTCCGCTGGAGCGCTGCGGATTTCGAAGCGAACAAGCGTGAAGGGATCGGGGGCGCCTGGCCGATCACCTATGACGACCTCGTCCCCTGGTACGACTATGTCGAAAAATATGCCGGCGTGTCTGGTTCGCGGGAAAACTTGCCCTATTTGCCCGACAGCCAGTTCCAGCCGCCCATGCCCATGAACATCGCAGAAAAATGGATGAAGCAGCGGCTGGAGACGGAGTTCCCCGGCCGCAAGATGATCCACGCCCGCCTGTCCAACATGACCGAAGACAAGCCGGAACAGGGCCGCACCCGGTGTCAGGTCCGCAACCAGTGCGGCAATGGCTGTTCCTTCGGCGCCTATTTCTCCACCCAGGCGGTCACGCTGCCGGCGGCGCGGGCGACCGGGCGGCTGACTCTGCGGTCCGATGCGGTCGTCACCAATCTGGAATATGATCCCGCCACGAAGAAGGTGACGGGGGTTCGCTTCATCGACACAAAGACAGGTGAGGCCGAAACGGTACGGGCGAAACTCGTTTTCCTTAACGCATCGACGCTCGGTTCGGTGCAGATTCTCATGAACTCCCGCCAGCCTGACGGGACGCGCAGCCATTTCGATTCCAGCGGAACGCTCGGTCGCTATGTCATGGATCATATCTTCCGCGTCGGTGTGAAGGGCGACATTCCCGGCATGGAAGAGTTCATCGAATATGGCCGTCGTCCCGGCGCCATCTATGTCCCGCGCTTCCGCAACAATGACAAGGATGACGGGGTCGGTTTCAAGCGCGGCTATGGCTATCAGGGTGGCGCCTATCGCGAACCGGCAAGGCCTGAGGGTTTCGGGGCGTCGATGAAGGAAGGGATGCGCCGCTACAGCGGCTGGAAGTTCCAGATGGGTGCCTTTGGCGAATGTCTGCCCTATGAGGATAATCATGTCGCGCTGAACCCGGACAAGACCGACCGGTTTGGCGTGCCACTGATGCGCTTCAACGTCACCTTCCGCGAAAATGAACAGCGGATGATGATCGACGCCCGCGAACAGGGGGAAAAGATGCTGCGGGCCGCTGGCCTCAAAAATGTGACGAGCAGCGTGCGGGAACATGTGCCGGGCGACGCCATCCACGAAATGGGCGGCGCGCGCATGGGTGACGATCCGCGTGCGTCGGTGCTCAACAAATGGAGCCAGGCGCATGACGCGTCCAACCTGTTCGTGACCGACGGGGCGCAAATGGCGTCGATCAGTTGCGTCAATCCTTCGCTTACCTTCATGGCGCTGACGGCGCGGGCCGTCGATCATGCCGTAAAGGGGCTGAAGGCCGGCACGGTCTGACCATCGTCCATGGCCCTTTCGCCACTATGATGCAGTCTGCTGGGCTATGAGCGGGGGAGGGGCCATGGATGTGACGGTAAAAAGGCGGCAAAGAGGCGTCACCATCCGTGCGGTGGCGGAGCGCGCCGGCGTGTCCGCCATGACCGTGTCGAACGTCATCAACGGCGCCGGCCGCGCCAGCACGATAACGATAGCAGCGGTGCAGGCGGCCATCGTAGAGCTTGGTTATGTACCCAATCTCGCCGCCCGTCGTCTGGCGAAGGCGCGGGCGACGACCGTGGGCCTGATCTACGATCGTCGTACGCCCTTTCTGGACGCAGTGCTCGTCGGTTCGTTGCGCGCGACCAACGCTCATGGCTTGCAACTCATCCTGCGCGATGGTGATGATGTGGCGCGTGACGGGGCCGAACGCATCGCGCAGAATCTGGTCCGCAGCGGCGCAGACGCGCTGTTGCTGGTCCCCCCCTTTGCCGAACAGTTGAGCGGGTCGGCGATACTCGCGTCGCTCGATGTGCCGCTGGCCGCGATCGCCACCGGCACGGCGATGGCCGACGTCACCACCGTTCGCATCGACAACCACGCCGCAATGATTTCCATTACGGAGCGGGTCATCGCTCACGGCCATCGACGGATCGGCTATATCGCCGGTCCTGATCCCTACAGCGTCGTTGCGGCGCGGCTTGACGGCTTTCGCGCAGCCCTCAGCCAGCATGGCCTTGCCTCGGATGAAGCGCTGATCGTCCAGCATGGCGATTTCGATTATATGTCCGGGATTGCGGCCGCCCGATCGCTGCTGTCTAACCCGGATCGGCCCACGGCCATCATCTGTAGCAGCGATGATCTGGCCGCCGGTGTCATTGCGCATGCCAATGACGTGGGGCTGCGCCTGCCACGCGATCTGGCGGTGACGGGATTTGACGACATGATCCTGGCGTCCCGCATCTTTCCGCCGCTCACCGTCGTGCGTCAGCCGGTGGAGGAGATGGCGTTCCGTGCCACCCAATGTCTGATCGCGGCGCTGGGCAAGGGGCCGGGCCAGACGGTCATCAGCGACGAGCTTTTCGATCATGCCATTGTCGAGCGCCAATCCGTGGCGGCGGCACCCAGCGAAGGAATGAAACAATGAAGGCAAGCAGAAGGGAATGGACGGCCATGATGGCATTGGGTGGTGCAGGCATGGCGCTGACGCCGGCGAAGGCGGCGGTGCAGCCGCAACTGGTGCATCATGTTTTCTTCTGGCTGAAACAGCCCGGATCGCAGGCTGATCGCGACCGGCTGATCGCCGGCTTGCGCACCTTGCGGGACATTCCCGTCATCCGTCGGCTGGAAATCGGCGTTCCGGCCAGCACTGAGAAACGCGACGTCGTGGATTCCAGCTATGACGTGTCGGAACTCATGTATTTCGACAATGCGGCGGACCAGAAAGCCTATCAGGACCATCCCATCCATCAGGCTTTCGTAAAATCCTGCGAAGCGCTCTGGCAGAAGGTTGTGGTCTACGACATGGCGGTGGTCCCCGGCTGACACGCGGACGTTACCGGCAGACCGCCCATTTGTCGCAACGGATGCTGTCCGCGCCGGGCAGGCTACGCAGATAATCCTGCGTCCATCGTCGCCCGCCGACCACGACATTCTCCAAAGCCGGCGGATCGACATCCACGGTGACGGATGGCTTCGTTTCCCGGCCAACCGTCACGTTGCTGAGCCGCAGGTTGCGGATCGGCGCATGGGGCAGGCCGCGTACGATCAGGACGCGTTCGGTGGATGCGACCGTGCAATCCTGCGCCGACACATGGGCGACCTGCGGCACATGGCCGCCGCCTTCGCCTTCCTCATAGAGCATCCAGATCTGGATGAACGCCTTGTCCACGGCGCCGGCCTGGACACGGCGCAGATGGACATGCTCGACCATGCCGCCGCGATAGCTGTTCGACTTGATGATCAGCGCCCGCGTCAGGTTAGGGCTGTCCATCCGACAGTCATGGACGAAGATATTGCGCACGCCGCCGGTCAGTTCGCTGCCGATCGCCACGCCGGCATGGCCGTCCTTCATCAGGCAATGGCGGATGACGATATTCTCGCATGGTTTGCCCAGTCGTCGGCCATCGGCATTGCGCGCAGCCTTGATGGCGATGCAGTCGTCGCCGGTATCGAATATGCATTGCTCGATCAGCACGCCGTTACAGGATTCCGGGTCGATACCGTCATTGTTCGGCCCATGGCTGGAGCAGGTGACGCGGCGGAAGGTCACGTCGCTGCAATCGACCGGATGGACTTGCCAGAAGGGCGCGGCCTCTACGGTAATGCCCTCCATCAGCACCCGGCGGCAACGATAGGGCTGAAAGAAGGACGGGCGCAGTCGGCTACCTTCACCGAATATGCGCTCCGCAACCGGCACGCCGCGCTCTGCCATGGCGAACAGGCGGGCGCGGTCGGCGGCCTGCCGCTCCTGCTCCGGCGTGTCGCGATA
>JAGVJS010000402.1 GCA_020051025.1 Sphingobium sp.
CACCGTCGCGGTGCTGACACCCTGATCGATCAGGCTGATGTCAGGCGCATGCTCGGCGAAGAAGGCGCGGACGCTCGCCTCGCTCATCCGCGCTCACCCAGCTTGCGCTCCCACGCCAGCGCATGGGCGACGATCTGGTCCAGATCGGCATGGCGCGGCGTCCAGGGGAAGGTCGCCAATATCGCACCATTGTCCGAAATCAGCTTGCCCGGATCGCCGGCCCGCCGACCAACCATGACGCGCTGGATCGGATTGTTGGTCGCACGATCGACCGCGTCCAGCACCTCCAGCACGGAGAAACCCCGGCCATAGCCGCAATTGAGCAGATGGTTGCGCTCCGGCTCCGCCATCAGCGCCTCCAGCGCCAGCAGATGCGCGGCGGCCAGATCGGTCACGTGAATATAGTCGCGCACGCCGGTGCCATCCGGCGTGTCGAAATCCGTGCCGAACACGGCCACGCTCTCGCGCTTGCCCAGCGCCGCCTCGACCGCAACCTTGATCAGATGGGTGGCGCCAGCAGTTGACTGTCCGGTGCGGCCCTGCGGATCTGCGCCCGCGACGTTGAAATAGCGCAGCACGCAGAAGTTCATCGGATGCGCCGCCGCCACGTCGCGCAGCATATATTCGGTCATCAGCTTGGACATGCCATAGGGATTGATCGGCCGTTGCGCCGTGTCCTCCCGCACCGCCTCCACATCGGGCGTGCCATAGGTGGCAGCGGTCGAGGAGAAGATGAAATGCGGCACGCCGACCCGCACTGCGCTCTCGATCAGGTCGCGGGTCTTGGCGCTGTTATTATGATAATATTTCAGCGGGTTCTCGACCGATTCCGGCACCACGACGGAGCCGGCAAAGTGCATGATCGCCTGCACATCATGCTCGCGCAATGTCGCTTCCACCAGCGTCTGGTCGGCAATGTCGCCGCGCACCAGCGTCACATCCTGCGGCACCGCCCAATCGAATCCGGTGACCAGATTGTCGATCACCACCACGCCATAGCCAGCATCCGTCAGCGCCAGCACGGCATGGCTGCCGATATAGCCCGCGCCGCCCGTGACCAGTACTGTCGGCTTGCTCATAAGAAAAAGGTCTCCCCGATATGTTTGGGGAGACCTAGCCGAGTGTCGTTAAAATTTATAGAGGCTGTTCCCCGGCGAAGGCCGGGGTCCAGATTGACAGGCGGGACTGGACCCGGGCCTTCGCCGGGGAACCATTTAGGCAGCGGCCTTGGCGGGCACCGGGCGATAGAAGGTCGCGCCACTTGCCGCCATGTCCCGCAACTGCTGCGTTGGGGTGAAACGCGGGCCGTGCGCCGCCGCCAGCCGATCCAGAACCGCCACGACATGGGCGATGCCGACCGTGTCCATATGGCTGAACGGCCCGCCGGTATAAGGCGCAAAGCCCCAGCCGAAGATCGCGCCGATATCGCCATCCTCCGCCGTTTCCAGCACGCCCTCCTCGAAACAGCGGGCACATTCGATCAACTGGCGATATAGGAGCCGCTCCTTCACCGCCTCGACATCGGGCTGCTCGTCAACGCGCGGGAACATCTCGCCCAGCACCGGCGACAGATGCTTCTTGCCGCCCTCGGGATAGTCGTACCAGCCCTTGCCATTTTTGCGGCCAAGCCGCCCGGCCTCGACCATCTTCACCATGATGTCGTCCGACCCCTGCGGCACATAGGCGTCGCCCAGTTCCTTCTTGGCGGCGCTCATGATCTTCCAGCCCAGCTCGATCGAGACCTCATCGCTGACCGCCAGCGGTCCGGTCGGCATGCCCAGCTGCTTGCCGGCATTTTCGATGAGCGCGGGATTGACGCCTTCGCCTACCAGTTCCGCGCCTTCCTGCACATAGGTGCCGAAGCTGCGCGAGGTGTAGAAGCCGCGGCTGTCATGCACGACGATCGGCGTCTTCTTGATTTGCGCGACGAAATCCAGTGCCTTGGCAATGGCGGCCGGGCCGGTCTTTTCGCCCAGGATGATCTCCACCAGAGGCATCTTCTCGACCGGCGAGAAGAAGTGAACGCCGATGAAATTCTCCGGCTTGGTCCAGGCCTGCGCCAGCTTGGTGATCGGCAGGGTGGAGGTGTTCGACCCGAAGATGGTGTCAGCGCCCAGCACAGCCTCGACCTGCTTGGTCACTTCCGCCTTGATGCTCACATCCTCGAACACCGCCTCGATCACGAAGTCGGCGCCGGCCAGCGCGGCATAGTCGGTGGTCGGCGTTACGCGGGCGAGGGTGGCGGCCATCTTCTCGGGCGTCATGCCCTTGCCCAGGCGCTTCTTCAGAACTTCCTCGACATGCGCCTTGCCCTTCTCTGCATAGGCCAGATCGCGGTCGAACAGCACGACATCCATGCCGGCCTGCGCCGCGACGGTGGCGATGCCCGCACCCATCATGCCCGCGCCCAGCATGGCCAGCTTCGTCGTCGGCGCTTTGGGCTCGTCCTTGGGACGACGCGCGCCGCGTTCTGCCGCCTGCTTGTTGACGAACAGGGTGCGGATCATATTGCTCGCCTGCGGATCGGCGGCGACCTTGGCGAAATATTTGCTCTCGACCCGGATCGCGCGGTCCATCGGCAGGGTGATGCCTTCATAGACGGCCGACAGCAGGGCGATCGGCGCGTTCATGTTGCGCTGCGTCTGCTTCAGCGTCATCGGCAGCGCGCCGGCCATGGTCTGGACGAAGGCGGGGTTGAAACCGCCCGCGCCGCCCGGCACCTTGTATCCCTTCACGTCCCACGGTTGGGTATTGGCGCTGGGATTGGCCTTCACCCATTCCTTCGCCGCCGCGACCGCCGTACCCTGCGGCACCACCTGATCCACCGCCTTCAGCATGGCAGCTTCGGCCGGGCGGAACAGCTTGCCCTGCAACATATACATCAGCGCCGCCTGTACGCCGATCAGGCGCGGCAGACGCTGCGACCCTCCGCCGCCGGGGAACAGGCCGATCAATATTTCGGGCAGGCCGAGTTGGGTTTTCGGGCTGTCGCCGACGATGCGGCGATGGCAGGCCAGCGCCAGTTCGAACCCGCCGCCGACGCAGGTGCCTTCAATGGCGCAGGCGATCGGCTTGCCGCTGGTTTCCAGGCGGCGGAACAACTGGTTCAGCACGAACAGCTTGTCGAAGATCGCGGCGGGGGCAGGGCGTTCGCCATCGCTGGTGGCCAGCGTGGCACCGAAATATTTCAGGTCCATGCCGGCCATGAAGCCGCTGTCCTTGCCCGACGCGATGACCGCGCCCTTGATGCCCTCTTCCGACGCGATGCGCGTGATCGCGGCATCCAGATCGGCGAGGAGGTCGGGGCCGATGACGTTCATCGACTGGCCGGGCACGTCAATGGTCAGCGTGGCGATGCCGTCGGCGTCGATGTCGAAGTTGATGGTGTTCATGATGCAGCCTTTCCCATCTCCGTTCGTGCCGAGTAGGGGCTGAGCTTGTCGAAGACCCGTATCGAAGCATGGGTCCTTCGATACGCCATTTCGACTTCGCTCAATGGCTACTCAGGACGAACGGATTATATTTCTTAGATACGCTCGATGATGATCCCGGTGCCCATGCCCGCGCCGACGCACAGGTTGATGAGCGCCGTACCCTTGCCCGACCGCTCCAGTTCGTCCAGCGCCGTGCCCAGCACCATCGCCCCGGTCGCGCCGAGCGGATGGCCCATGGCGATCGCGCCGCCATTCACGTTGATCTTGCCATGGTCGAGGTTCATCGCCTGCATGTAGCGCAGCACGACCGAGGCGAAGGCTTCGTTCAGTTCCCACAGGTCGATGTCGGCGGCGCTCATGCCCGCCCGCGCCAGCAGCTTGCCGGCGACGAATTCCGGTCCGGTCAGCATGATCAGCGGCTCCGACCCGATCGAGGCCATTGCCTTGATGCGGGCGCGGGGCTTCAGCCCATATTTGTCGCCCATATCCTTGTTGCCGACCAGAACGGCGGCCGCGCCGTCGACGATGCCGCTGCTGTTGCCGGCATGGTGGATATGGTTGACCTTCTCCAGTTCCGGGTAGCGGAGCAGGGCGACCGTGTCGAAGCCCGGCATTTCCTCACCCAGCGCGGTAAAGCTGGGCTTCAGCGCGCCCAACGACTGCATCGTCGCATCGGGACGCATATGTTCGTCATGGTCCAGCACGACCTGACCGATCACATCCTTCACCGGCACGATCGATTTCCTGAACCGGCCTTCGTCCCAGGCCGCCTTGGCGCGCTTCTGGCTCTCGACGGCATAGGCGTCCGCATCGTCGCGGCTGATGCCGAATTTGGTGGCGATCACGTCCGCGCCAATGCCCTGCGGCGCGAAATAGGTTTTGTAGGCGACCGCCGGGTCCATCGCCCATGCGCCACCGTCGGACGCCATCGGCACGCGGCTCATGGACTCCACGCCGCCGCCGATCGCGAACATC
>JAGVJS010000340.1 GCA_020051025.1 Sphingobium sp.
GGGTGAAGAGGTGCGGCTGCACCACGGCGATGACCCGGCCCTTGGCGCCTTCGCGCGCGGCGGCGAGCACGGCCTTGATCTCGACCGGGTGGTGGCCATAATCGTCGATGACGGTGGCAGTGCCGTCCGCGAATGCGATTTCGCCGACCTTGGTGAAGCGGCGCTTCACGCCACCGAACTTGGCAAAGCCGGTCTGGATGGTGGCGTCGTCAATGCCCATCTGGAGCGCCACGCCGATCGCCGCCATGGCGTTCAGCACATTGTGGCGGCCGGGCATCGGCATTTCGATCCCCTCGATCCGGCGGACCGAACCGTCGCGCTCGCGGATCTGGATGTCGAAGCGGTTGCCGCCGGGAATGGGCTGGACATTTTCGCCGCGAATGTCGGCCTGGGCCGAGAAGCCGTAGGTGACGATCCGGCGATCCTGCACGCGCGGGAGGATCGCCTGCACTTCGGGATGGTCGAGGCAGAGCATCGCCGCACCGTAGAAGGGCACATTGCCGACGAATTCGACAAAGGCGTCCTTGACCCGGTCGAAGCTGCCGTAATGGTCGAGATGTTCGGGATCGATATTGGTGACGACCGCGATCGTGCCGTCGAGGCGCAGGAAGCTGCCGTCGCTCTCATCGGCTTCCACGACCATCCAGTCGCTGTTGCCGAGGCGCGCGTTGGAGCCATAGCTGTTGATGATGCCGCCGTTGATGACGGTCGGGTCCACCCCGCCCGCGTCCAGCAGCGCCGCGACCATCGACGTCGTCGTGGTCTTGCCATGGGTGCCGGCGACCGCGACGGTGGATTTCAGGCGCATCAGTTCGGCCAGCATTTCGGCGCGGCGGATGACGGGAACGCGGTTTTCCAGCGCCAGTTCGACTTCCGGGTTGCCGCGCTTGATCGCGGTGGAGGTGACGACCACGGCAGCATCGCCCAGATTTTCGGCCTTGTGGCCGATCATCACCTTGATCCCCTTGGCGCGCAGACCTTCCACGACATAGCCTTCCGCTACGTCGGACCCTTGCACGCTGTAACCCAGATTGTGCATCACTTCGGCGATACCGGACATGCCGATGCCGCCGATGCCGATGAAATGGATCGTGCCGATGTCTGTGCCGACACCCTTCATGCGCGAGATTCCTTATACATAACGCCGTTCGGGCTGAGCTTGTCGAAGCCCCGCCCTTGTTTTTGGGCGACGGACGAAAAGAAGTACGGCCCTTCGACAGGCTCAGGGCGAACGGCGGTTGAGCATAGGCCCAACGCGGAGAGGGTTGTACGGTTCATGCAGGAACGCCCTGCAAATTCAGCGTGGTCGGGGTCGGGCCGACCTTGACTGGATCATTGACGATGGGCGCGGTGCCGATGCTTTCCAGCAGATCGGCCATGTCGCGCGCGGCATGGGGGCGGCCGCAGTTGCGGGCGCGCTTGGCAGCATTTTGCAGCGCGCCGGGCTCCAGCGCCATCTTCTGCATCTGCTTGGCCAGTTCCACGGCGGTGAAACGCGCCTGCGGGATGGTGCGGGCGCCGCCCGCCTCGGTCATTTCCTTCGCATTGGCGGTCTGATGGTCGTCCATGGCGCTGGGCAGCGGGATCAGGATCGCCGGGCGGCCGGCACAGGTCAGTTCGGCCAGCGTCGAGGCCCCTGCCCGCGCGATCACGAGATGCGACCAGCCCAGTTTTTCGGGTACGTCGTTGAAATAGGTGGCGAGGTCGGCGGGAATTTCCATCTCCGCATAGGTTTTGCGGACGCGCTCGATGTCTTCAGCGCGGCATTGCTGGGTGACTTGCAGGCGACGGCGCAGCGCTACGGGGAGCATCGACAGACCTTCAGGCACGACGCTGGAGAGGATGGAGGCGCCCTGGCTGCCGCCGATCACCAGCACCCGGAAAACGCTTTCGTCGGTCAGCGCGGGAAATTCCTCTTCGCGCAGCTGCTTCACTTCTTCGCGCACCGGATTGCCGATCAGGTGGACCTTCGACGCATAAGCGCTCTTGAGGCGCTGCACATCGGGATAGGCGGTAGCGATGGCGTCGACCCGGCCGGACAGGATGCGATTGACCCGGCCCAGCACGGCATTTTGTTCATGGATCGCGGTCGGAATGCCGTCCGCCAGCGCGCCCAGCAAAGCGGGCATGGCGGGATAGCCGCCAAAACCGACCACCGCAGTCGGGCGGAAGGTTTCGTTCAGGCGGCGCGCCATCGCGCGCCCGGCCAGGATCGCCTTCAGCGCGCCGGGCCAACTGAGCGGGTTCTTCGTCATGCGGCCGGCGGGCATGATGTGGACCTGCGCCCGATTATCAGGGGATTTGTCGAAGATGCCGGGGATCTTCGCGCCGCGCTCATCGGTGACGAGCGCGACATGATGGCCGCGCGCCATCAACTCCTCCGCCACGGCATGGGCTGGAATCATATGACCCCCCGTCCCGCCGGCGGCGAGGACGAAGTGACGGGAAATGCTCATCGACCACTCCATTTGACGACCGTGTGCCGACCCATGAAGGGGTTGCGCCGCGTGAATGCGAGCAGCAGGCCGACGCCGATACAAAGCGCCAGCATAGAGGAGCCACCGTAGCTGATAAAGGGCAGCGTCATGCCCTTTGACGGAAAAATCTGCGCATTGACGCCCATATTGATGATCGCCTGAAGCCCGAACTGTGTGGTGAGGCCGGCGGCGGCGAGGATGGTGAAATTATCTTCTTCATCCAGCAGGCGCAGCAACACGCGCACCACGATCGCAAGATAAACGCAGGCAATGGCGATGCAGGCGAGCAGGCCGAACTCCTCCCCGATGACCGAGAAGATATAGTCGGTATGGGCTTCGGGCAGGCGGAACTTGTTCTGGCCGCCCCCCGGCCCCACGCCGGTAAAGCCGCCATGGGAAATGGTGCGGAAGGCAAGGTCGGTCTGGTCCGGGCCGGCATCCAGCTGGACGCCGATGCCGAGGAAGTCGTTCACCCGCTGACGGCCGTTTTCATAGAACATGTAGACCGCGACCAGTAGCGCCAGCCCGGCGCCGACCATCGCGCCGATGAAGCGCATCGACACACCCGACAGCAGCAGCAGCACGCCAAGGCAGGCGCAGAAGATCACGGTCTGGCCAAAGTCGGGCTGACGCATCAGAACGACAGCAATCAGGCCGGTGACGCAGAAGCTCAGCGGCACGACCGGCAGGCTCATATCCTTGGCGCGCAGCGACAGCAGCCAGGCAAGCGCCACGACGAAGACGGGCTTGAGGAACTCCGAGGGCTGGAAACGGAAGCCCGGCAGGTCGATCCAGCGCTTCGCGCCGTTCACGGTCGATCCCAGGATCGGCACGCACAGCAGCATGACGAAGAAGAAGGCGCAGCCGAAGATCGCCAGCCGCCGCGCCTGCGGCCGGGGCAGCATGGAGATGATGAGCATGATCGGCAGGCCGATGAACACCCACATCAACTGGCGATAGAAATAGATGAGCGGGTTGACCGCGACCGAGGCGGTCGATCGGTCGATCGCGGCGACGGGGGATGCGGCGGCGACCGCCACCAGTCCGATCGCCATCAGCGTGACGATCAGCGACAAAAGGACGCGGTCGATTTCCCAGAACCAGATGGCGAGCGCCGTCCGTTCGCGCGGCACGGTGCGGGTGCGAAACCCCTTCACCAGTTCGCCAGCCTTGAACATCCGTGTCGTCCCTTCCCTGCCCATCATGTCGCCCCCGACTTGTGGTGGATTATTCCCCAGAGGATTCCAATGCCGCGACCGCCGCGGCGAAGGCATCGCCCCGCGCCTCGAAATCGCGGAACTGGTCGAAACTGGCGCAGGCGGGCGACAACAACACCACATCCCCCGGCTGCGCGATGCGCGCGGCGCGGCGGACGGCGGCGCTTAGCATTTCACTGTCATCCACCGCCATATGCGGCCTCAGCAGGTCGGCGAACATATGCCCCGCTTCGCCGATGGTATAGGCGTGGGCGATGTTGGCGAAATGGGGCACGCACTCGTCCAGATTGTCCGACTTGGCGACGCCGCCGAGAATCCAATGAATGCGGGCCTTGCCGTCCTTCGCGGGCCATGCGGCGAGCGCGGGCGCGGTGGAGGCGGCGTTGGTCGCCTTGCTGTCGTTGACGTAGAGGACGCCATTATGGGTGCCGACCGCCTGCATCCGGTGCGGGAGCGAGGCGTAGCTGGCGAGGGCGGCCTTGGTCGTTGCCGGGTCGATACCAAGCACGGCTGCGGCCACCATCGCAACAGCGGCATTTTGGGCGTTGTGCGGACCTTGAAGCGCCGGCCATCCAAGCTGCTCTATGGGATCGACTTGCGACGAGACAACCTCGACCACGTCCTGCCCATCGCCACGCATGCTGCATACGCCGTTGATGATAGACCGGCTGGATTCATCTTCCGCTGCGATCACAGCGCTATGTCCCGGCGATTGCATCGCAAACAGCCGCGCCTTGGATGCCACATAGCCTGCAAACCCATCATAGCGGTCCAGATGGTCCGGCGTGATGTTGAGCAGCACGGCGACGTCGCAGTCGAGGCTGTGGGTCAGGTCGATCTGGTAGCTGGACAGTTCCAGCACATAGACGCCTACGCCATGCAGGTTCGGCTCCAGCGGCGGCTGGCTGAGGATCGGCAGGCCGATATTGCCGCCCATGACGGTGGGATAGCCCGCCTGTTCGATAATATGGTGGATCAGCGCGGTGGTGGTCGACTTGCCGTTGGTGCCGGTGATGCCCACGACCTTGTGCGGCGGCAGTGTCGGGCGGGCGAGCGCGAACAGTTCGATGTCGCCGATGATCGGCACGCCCGCGATCTTGGCGCGCATGGCGATGGGGTGACGATTGAGCGGCACGCCGGGCGACACGACGATGCCGTCGAATCCGGCCAGGTCGATCTCCATCGGATCGCCAATTTCCAAAACGCCGTTCGTTTCGAGCGCAGTCGAGAAACCTGACTCGGCGCTACCGTCTCTCGACTGCGCTCGAGACGAACGGATGCGGTGCAATGCCGCATCACGCGCTTCTTCCCGGCTGTCCCAGGCGACGACGCGCGCGCCGCTGGCGACCAGCGTGTCGACCGTGGCCAGCCCCGAACGGGCAAGACCGAGAACGGCGTAGGTTTTTCCGGCAAAGACGCTCGAAACGATCATCCGCTTACCTCAGCTTCAATGTGGCGAGGCCGGCGAGCGCCAGCACGAAGGCGATGATCCAGAAGCGGATTACGACGGTCGGTTCGGCCCAGCCCATCTGTTCGAAATGATGGTGGATCGGCGCCATCTTGAACACGCGCTTGCCGGTACGCTTGTAGAAGAAGACCTGAATGATGACGCTCAGAGCCTCCACGACGAAAAGGCCGCCGATGATGCCCAGCACGATTTCATGATGGGCAGTGACGGCGATCACGCCGATCGTGCCGCCCAGCGCAAGACTGCCGGTATCACCCATGAAGACGGCGGCCGGCGGCGCGTTAAACCACAGGAAAGCAAGGCCTGCCCCGATGATCGCGCCGCACAATATGGTGAGGTTGCCCGCCCCTGGCACATGGGGAATGCCCAGATAGTGCGCGAAGTCGGCGCGACCGACCAGATAGACGATCAGCATGAAGGCGAGGCTGGCGATGATGACCGGCATGGTGGCGAGGCCATCAAGGCCGTCGGTCAGATTCACCGCATTGCCGAACGCGACAATGACGAAAGCAGCGAAGCAGAAATAGAATGGCCCAAGCTCGATCGCGGGGCCATTATAAAAAGGTACGTAGAGCGCGGTATTGCCATGCTGGTGGACGATCATCCAGGCGGCGACACCGGCGATCAGGAACTCGGCGGCCAGTCGCGCTTTGCCCGACAGCCCCTTGTGGCTGGCCTTGGTCACCTTGTCATAATCGTCGAGGAAGCCGATCGCGCCGAAGCCCAGCGTCACGAACAGGCAGGCCCAGACATAGGTGGACTCAATATCCATCCACAGCAGCACCGAAATGACCATGGAGGTCAGGATCATCAGGCCGCCCATGGTCGGCGTGCCACGCTTGGCAAGGTGGCTTTGCGGGCCGTCGTCGCGGATCGGCTGCCCCTTGCCCTGACGGACGCGCAGCCAGCCGATGAATTTGGGGCCGATAACGAGGCCGATCAGCAGCGCGGTGAAGATCGCGGCGCCCGCCCGGAAGGACAGGTAGCGGATCAGGTTGAAAACACCTGCAAAATCGAGGGTCTCGGCCAGCCAGTAAAGCATTAGTCGGTATCTCCGTCACGGGCGCCTGCCGTCAAAGCCGCGACAAGGCGGGACAGGCCCACGCCGTTGGAGCCTTTGACCAGGATCGCGTCGCCCGCGCGCATTTCGGTTTGAATGAGGGGAATGGCCGCCGTGGTGTCGGCGACATGGGTGAAGGACATGGTGCCGGCCAGCGCATCAGCCAGCGGTGCCATTTCTGCGCCGACAAGGATGGCATGATCGACCCGCCCGGCTTCCAGCGGCGCGGCAAGCCCGGCATGAAGTTCGACGCTGCGATCACCCAGTTCGCGCATCCCGCCCAAGATCGCGATGCGACGGTCGGCCTTTTCACGGCCAAGCTGGGTCAGCGTCGCCTTCATCGACAGCGGATTGGCGTTGTAGCTTTCGTCGATCAGTAGCGCTTCGCCGCCCGCAACCGGCAGGATACGTCGTTCGCCGCGGCCCGGCAGGCCCGGCATTTCAGCGAGCGCAAGGCCGGCAGCGGCAAGATC
>JAGVJS010000292.1 GCA_020051025.1 Sphingobium sp.
GCCTGAAAGCCGCCCTGCTCGCGGCCGAAGGCGACCGGCCCGGCCAGCATGTCCATCCGCAGGTTGATGTGCGTTCCGCCGGCGACTTGCTCAGCCGCGCCGGCTTCACCATGCCGGTGGCGGACGGGGACGTGCTCAACATTCGATACGGCGATATCGTCCGCCTGATGCACGACCTGCGCGGCATGGGTGCCGGCAATGCGCTGACGACCCCCACGCCCGCCCTGACCCGCGACATATTGATGCGCGCAGCGCGCCATTTCGCCGAGGCCGCCGACCCGGATGGGCGCACCGCCGAGCAGATGGCGATCATTTACCTGTCCGGCTGGAAACCTGATCCCAGCCAGGCTGCGCCGGCCAAGCGCGGCAGTGCCACTGTATCGCTCGCGGCGGCGCTCAAGGGGAAGGATTGATCTTGCCGCTCATTCGATGGTCACGCCCGCCACGCGCCACACGCCGTCTTCCTTGTCCAGGCTGACCGTTTCGATCGCGTCGGCCTTGTTGGCGTAGCTGGTGCGGAATTTCACCACCTCATAGCCATAGGGCGGCGCCGGCAGATTTTCCTGACTGAGCAGGGTGCGGGACAACATGGCGCCCAACGGCACCCGGACCTTTTCCGACGTATCGGTCCAGACCTTCAGGCTGTTCAATTTGCGGAAGGAGGCCATCGTACCGCGATAGCTGTCCTCCCATTTCCCCTGGTCCACCAGCGCCAGCCATTGGCGGGCGGCATCCACCACCTGCGGATCGGTTGCCGCACTGGCGGCCACGGGATGTGTCTGCGCAACAGGCATGGACTGCGGCATGGCGGCCAGCGCAATCAGGCCCAGGATGATGGTCATGAGGCAAACTCCGATGATGAGGGTCCGGGGGGAGGCAAAGGCCCGCCCCGCGCCGCCGATCGGCGCCTCCTCCTGATCCACCGGCGCGGCGGGTTCGTCTGCCCCGATTAGCTTGTCCCCACCATATTCGGGGGGTGATGCGGCCCCATCGCCGCCTTCCGCCTCCAGCAACAGCCGGGCGGCCTCGCGGCTGCTCGACACCGCCATCTTGCGCCGCGCATCGCGCAGCCGCTCGTTGATCGTATGCACCGACAGGTTCAGGCTGCGCGCAATTGACTTGACATCATGGCCGCGCACGATCAGGCGCAGCGTCTGCTTCTCCTTCTCGGTCAGCGCCCAGTCCATATCCGTCACCTGCATGTTCATGGGGGAAGAGGTAAGTTGCGCTTCTGATAGCAGCTACCCCCAAAAATTTGTACTCCGATCGCAAGCGTCGCGTGCCTGCCCCATGGCGCCGCCCCATCCCGAAAATGACACGGACCGTGGCTATGGGGCTGAACCGTCGCGATATCTTCAAACAGGATCGATCATCCAGGATCGGCGCGCGTCGGATGCGCGCACTAATGGAGGAAGCGAGACTATGCGCAGGATCATCCTGACCGGCCTTCTGGTCGCGACATTATCGCCGCTGCATGCCGGGGCGCAGACCTATGGCGCCTTCGACATGGGCATGCTCACTAATAGGCTGGCGCAGGACCATGTTACCCGATCCGAACGTAAGCGCGCGCAGGGTGCGTCGGGCATCGCCGGCTTCTCGCAGGCCCTGTCGTCGCAACTGGATACGACAGGCCAAGCCGCGCCTGCGATCGATGCCCGCTATACCCCGAACCAGGCGGTGCGCACCAGATTGGCGGACATCATGGCGGAAGCCGCTGGACGACAAGGCCCGGCCGAAGCCAAGGAAATGCGCCAGATCGTCCTGACGAAGGCAAGCCTCAATCAATATGTGCGCGTCGCGCCGATGCTGGGCTATCGGGAAAATGACGCCATCGACGCGCTGGCCTTCTACCTGCTGGCGCAATGGGGCGTCGCCAACGATTATCGGCCCGACATCACCCGCACACAGGCCGCCGCCGTTCGCCAACAGGCGGCAAACGCTTATGCGCAGGTCACCGACCAGTTGAACACGGACGCCCTGCGGCAGGAATTTGCCGAAATGATCGTCATCCAAGGCGCGATCATGGCCGGCACGCATGAAGCCGCCATGCGCAGCGGCGACGATCAGGCGCTGGAACGCTATGCCGCGCTGGCGCGGCAGGGTGGGGAAAAGCTCTTCACCATGGACCCCACCCTGATCGTCCTGACCGATGATGGCTTCAGGAGGAAGTGACATGTATCATCGAATGGTGATGCGCTTCTGCGCGGTGATGGGGCTGGCGGGCCTGTCGATCGCGCCGGCTTGCGCGCAGATGGACTGGGGCGGCATCATCGGCACTTATGGGCAGGAAGAAGCGGTCAAGGAAGCCGCGCGCGAGGGCAGTGGGCGACGGGTTGAGGCCGCACCCGTCCCTGTACCAGCGCGTCCCGGCAGCAACCCCAAAACCCGTGCCCAATGTAGCAAGATGCGGACATGGGCGGCGGAAGGGATGCAGGACACGCGCCTGCCACCGCTGCTCACCCTGTGCCGGAAGCTGGGCTACTGACAGGCAACCCTGTCCTATTCGGCTGATCTGCGCTACCACGCCCCATGGCGATGTTGGCTTGTAACGAAATTTCCAACATTGCTTATAATATGTCCAGATTAGCGGGAAATGTGCGAAGTTAAGCTGCGCATTTCCTACCCAATCGCCACCGCCCCCACCATCGGCGCATCTTCCACCGGCCGCGATGCCCAGCCTTCGCCATCATGGGCATATTCGACATGGCTCGCCCGGCGGAAGGCCGCGCCGTCCCACACGATCACCTGCAATTCGATCTGGTTGTTGCGGCGGACATGCAGCCAGTTGAAACTTTGCGGCTCGGCATTGCGCAACCGGGTCGATGTCGCCGTCCCCGCCTGAATCACCAGCGCCCCGCCGCTATGGGCCACCATCTTCTGTGCGGCCTCGGCATAAGTGCGGTGGAAATGGCCGGCCAGCGCCAGATGCACTCCGGCCTCGCACGCCGCCTGGACCGCATCATCATGTCGGCCGACCGCCTCGCTCAACTCGCCGCCCTTGCCGATCGGCATGGCGAACAGCGGATGATGGGTGACGAGGATGCGGGTCTTGTCCGGCGCCACCTGTGCAAAGCGATCCCGCAGCAACTCCATCTGGTCATGATTGATCCGCCCGTCCTTGATCGTCAGCGACCGGGCGGTGTTCAGGCCAAGGATCGCCACTTGACCGTCCTCGTAGAAAGGGCAGAGGTCGTTGCTGATATAGCGTTTGTAGCGCGCCAGCGGTCGGGCGAAGCGGCGCACCACATCATAGAGCGGCACGTCGTGATTGCCCGGAATCACCAGTGTCCTCAGCCCCGCGCCGTGCAAGCGGTTGAGCCAGGTAGCCGCCTCCTGGAACTGCTCCACCCGCGCCCGCTGGGTGAAATCGCCGCTGATAACGACCAGGTCGGGCCGCCGCGCCTCCAGCCAGGCGGTGGCGGCGTCCACGATCTTCCGGTCGTTGGCGCCAAAATGAATGTCGGACAGATGCGCGATGCGAGCCATGACGGAGTAACGAATCCGTGGCTTATGGTTTCCCGTCGGACCCGAATCCCTTTTGCCGAGTTATTGCGCCATGGAAACGAAACCCCTCCCCAAGGAAGCCATCCTTGTCGTCAACGCGCATAGCCGGAGCGGGCAGGATAGTTTCGCGCAGGCGAAGGAAAAACTCGAGGCCGCGGGCGTCCGCCTGATCGCGGCCCATGCGGTCGAAGACCCGGAACGGATGGCCGCCACCGTCCGCGAGGCAGTGGAAAGCGGCGCTCCGATGGTGATCGTGGGCGGCGGGGATGGTTCCATGTCGGGCACGGTGGACGAACTGGTCGGCAAGGATTGCGTGTTCGGTGTGCTGCCGCTCGGCACCGCGAACAGCTTCGCCCGGACATTGGGCCTGCCGCTCGATCTGGACGGCGCGGTGCAGGCGATCGCCACGGGTCAGCGCCGCCGGGTGGATCTGGGCATGATCGATCGGGACTATTTCGTGAATGCCGCCTCGCTCGGCCTCTCTCCGATGATCGGGCGAACCGTGCCTCATAAGCTGAAACGCTATCTGGGGCGGATCGGCTATCTGCTCTGGGCGGTCAAATGCTCGGTCGGCTTCCGTGCCTTCCGCCTGACGATCGACGATGGGCAGCGGGAACGGCGCATGTGGTCGACGGAGGTGCGCATCCTTAACGGCCCCTATCATGGCGGGGTCGAACTGTCCGATCATGCCGACGTCGATACGGGGGAAATCGTGGTTCAGGCCGTGGTCGGCCGCAGCAAGCCCCGTCTCGCCTGGGACTGGTATGCCAAATTCTTCAAACTGCGCGACCGGGATGCCCATACCGAGGAATTTCACGGCAAATCGTTCAGGGTCGACACCGTCCCGCGCCAGCGCATCTCGATCGACGGCGAAGTGCTGGCAAAGACCCCGGTGACAGTGAAGATCGCGGCGGGCGCAGTCGAGGTGGCGGTGCCGGGGAACTGAGCTTTTACGGCACAACAAAAAAGGGACCGGAAATCCGGCCCCTTCCCTGTTTTCGTGTTCCGAAGAAACTTAGCGCTTCGAGAACTGGAAGCTGCGGCGGGCCTTCGCCTTGCCGTACTTCTTACGTTCGACAACGCGGCTGTCGCGGGTCAGGAAGCCTTCGGCCTTGACCGCGCTGCGCAGCGCCGGCTCATACTTCGACAGCGCCTGGGCGATGCCATGCTTCACAGCGCCGGCCTGACCCGACAGACCGCCGCCCTTGACGGTGGCGATCACGTCATACTGACCTTCACGCTCGGTCACGCCGAACGGCTGATTGATCACCAGACGCAGGGTCGGACGGGCGAAATAGATTTCCTGATCGCGGCCATTGACCGTGATCTTGCCGGTGCCGGGCTTCACCCACACGCGGGCGACGGCGTCCTTACGACGGCCAGTGGCGTAGGCGCGGCCGAGGCTGTCGATTTCCTGGTCACGCAGCGGCGCCGAAGGCTGAACCGGAGCGGCGACGACGGGCGCTTCACCTTCCACGGCGGCAGCAGCGACAGGCGCGGCGGCAGCGGGGGCGTTGGCGGTCAGCGACGCGAGGTCGGACAGAGACTGGCGGTTATCGGACATTATGCACCCACCTTGTTCTTGCGGTTGCGCGACGCGAAGTCGAGCACTTCGGGGTTCTGGGCTTCATGAGCATGTTCGGCACCAGCGAAGATACGCAGGTTGCGCATCTGCTGACGGCCCAGCGGACCACGGGGGATCATACGCTCGACGGCCTTTTCCAGGACGCGCTCGGGGAAACGACCTTCCAGGATCTTCTGGGGGGTGGTTTCCTTGATGCCGCCGGCATAGCCGGTGTGCTTGTAATAGACCTTGTCGGTCAGCTTGCGACCGGTGAACTTCACCTTGCCGGCGTTGATGATGATGACATTGTCACCGCAATCGACGTGGGGCGTGAAGCTGGTCTTGTGCTTGCCGCGAAGGATGTTCGCGACGGTCGAAGCGAGACGGCCCACGACGAGGCCTTCGGCGTCGATCAGGATCCACTTCTTTTCGACCGTTGCCGGGGTCGCCGGCTTGGTGGTCTTCATCAGCGCCTTCATGGTGCCAATACTCCAGAATGAAAAATGAAACCGGGCGCCGTTGCCGACACCCGGAAGTGGGGCGCTAATGACCGTAGTGGTGTAGGAAGTCAAGAGATTCGGCGCGTTCCGCGACGGGTAAAATAATACCGCCGCCTAATTGGCCGGCGTCAGGCTGCGACTTTCGACCAGCGGCTGGCCACCCGCAATCAGGCTACGCTCCTGATGTTCGACCAGACCGGTGACGCGCGACAGGCGATAGCGGATCGACACCTGCACGCCCTCCCCCGCCAGTTTCTCGTCCAGATTGACGGCATCGCCATCCTGCCGGGAGACTGTCAACGCCCCCTCGACCGGCACCGGACGCACCAGTGGCGACCCCGCCACGCTGCGCACCCCCCGCCCCGCACCGCCCGCAACATCGCCACCGGCAAAGAGGAACAGCGGCTGCAATTCCCCCGCCAGCAGCGACAACCGACCTTCGGGAGGCAGGCTGGCGAAAAGCGCCTGCACATTCTGCGCCGCCCGTTGCCGATCCTTGTCGCCCCCGGTCGCAATCCTATCGACTGCCGCCTGCACCTTTGCCCAGACCGCATCCTGATCGTCCAGCGCGACGATCTTACCATGCGTATCCAGCCGGAAGCGCATCACGATACCGACCAGCGGCTCCAGCGCAGCGCGATAGGGTGCGGCACCCGATGCGGGCGCGTCCGTATCTATGGCCTGCAACGCGACGGTCAGGGCATAGCCCTCCCCCGCCCGCTCGAACCGCAGTGTGCGCGTGGAGGCAAAGGCACTTACCTTCCCCACAATCGGGCGATGCTGTTCGATCTTGTAGAGCAGCGATCGATCGACCGGCGGCGCGAAAGGAATGGCAATCGTCTCAGCCAGCGTCGGCTGGGCGAAGGCGATCAGAGCCATTGCAGCGATCGCCTTCATGCCCGGCGCACGCCGATCCCATGCGCGCCCCAGGCGGCGGCGGCCACGACCAGC
>JAGVJS010000073.1 GCA_020051025.1 Sphingobium sp.
CCTTGACCGCCTTCACATAGGCAGCGCCTAGTTGCGCCGCCGGGAACAGCTTGATCCGCTTCGCGCCCGCCGCGATGGCCGCGAAGGCTTCGCTCGGCGTCATGAAACCGGGCAGCAGTTCCAGCCCCAGTTCTGCGCCGCGCGCAATCACTTGCGGGTTGGTGTTGGGCGTCACCATGATGCGTCCGCCCGCGCCATGCAGACCCTCGACCGCCTCGACGCTCAGCACCGTGCCGCCACCAATCAGCGCGCGTTCGCCAAATTCGGCCTGCATGGCCGCGATGCTCTTGAGGGGTTCGGGCGAGTTGAACGGTACTTCCAGAATGCGGATGCCCGCTTCGACCAGTGCGGCGCTGACATCGATCGCTTCCTCCGGCTTGATGCCGCGCAGGATAGCGCAGACCGGCGGCGCACCGTTGGCCAGCAATTCGTCGAGGGTCATGCCGTCACTTCTCCCATGAAACCAAGGCCCGCAAGCGCGCAGCCATCTCCATCCATCTTGCGGGAGGCGATGCCCCGCGCATCAAGCGCCTGCGCATAACGGGCGGACAATCTCTTGTCGCCGATCAGCACGACACCGTCCGTATCGCCCAGCGTCACGCTTATCTCCGCTATTTCGCAGCCGATCAGCAGACCGGACAGATAACCCAGCGCCCAATCGCCCGACCGGCCGCTACGCAGTCGCATCGCCCTTGCCGCGAACAACGACTGCAACAGCTGTGCGTCGCCCGCGCGCGCCAGCCCTTCGGCAAAACCGGCGGCTTCCTGCGCCGGATCGGTCAGTTCGACCTTCGGCCCCAAAGTCGACTGGTCGCGCAACAGCGCGAACAACTCGCCAGTCGGCATGGTGCGGAAAGCGATGATCCGGCCATCCTCCACCAGCGACCATTTATTATGGGTGCCCGGCAGCACGATCAGGTGCCGTCCCTGCGCCAATGCCGGATCGCGGGCCAGCGCACCGAAAATCTGCGTTTCCTCCCCCCGCATGACATCCGGGATGCCATCCCCATCTTCGCAGGCAAGGCCCGCCATGATGGAGAGCGACGCGCCACGCCAGTCGAACCGCACCGCCGCCTGCCGCCAGGTCATCACGTCGGCGGGGCAATCGGCATAGGGTGCCTCCACCCAGCCGTCGCGCGCGCCGACCATACCGCACAGGGTGATCGATTGCGGCATGCCATCCGCCAGCCAGGGTGCGATCGTTTCGGCGAAGGCTGCTTCGGCCTCACGTCCAACGGTGCCGATACCCGGTCCGTCGCGGCGCGCGACGATCGCACCCTGCTCGACGCGGAATAGCCTTAGCCGGCTGGTCCCCCAGTCGCCGATTACCGAGAAACCGGTCATCGGCACACTCTCCGCACTTTATTTATGGTAGCGCTCACATTTCCCCGCTTCGGGTGCTTGAAATTCTATTTGTCTGAGTATATCAGGACGGTGAGCGCGTCAACGCGCCATGCCCTATTTTTGCGTCAGGATGCCCGATGAGCGATTCGCCCAAGACTGCCCCGAAGCTGCGCAGCCGCGCCTGGTTCGACAACCCAGACAATATCGACATGACCTCGCTCTATCTGGAGCGTTATCTGAACTTCGGCCTCAGCCTTGAAGAATTGCGCAGCGGTAAGCCGATCATCGGCATCGCCCAGACCGGCAGCGACCTGTCGCCCTGCAACCGCCATCACCTGGTGCTGGCCGAGCGCATGCGCGAAGGCATTCGCGAAATGGGCGGCATCGCGCTGGAATTCCCCGTCCACCCGATTCAGGAAACCGGCAAGCGCCCGACCGCAGGCCTTGACCGCAACCTTGCCTATCTGGGCCTGGTCGAAGCCATGTATGGCTACCCGCTCGATGGCGTGATCCTGACCAGCGGTTGCGACAAGACCACGCCTGCGCTGCTGATGGCGGCCGCCACCGTCAACATCCCAGCGATCGCCCTGTCGGTCGGCCCAATGCTGAATGGCTGGCACAAGGGCGAGCGCACTGGTTCGGGCACGATCGTATGGCATGGCCGCCAGTTGCTGGCCGCCGGCAAGATCGACGATGAAGGCTTCATCAAGCTGGTCGCCTCGTCCGCGCCTTCGACCGGCTTCTGCAACACCATGGGCACCGCCAGCACCATGAACGCGCTCGCCGAAGCGCTGGGCATGATGCTACCGGGCAGCGCGGCGATCCCCGCTCCCTATCGCGACCGTCAGGAATCCGCTTATCTGACCGGCAAGCGCATCGTGGAAATGGTGCATGAGGATCTGAAGCCCTCCGAAATCATGACGCTCGACGCGTTCCACAACGCGATCGTCGCCAACTCGGCGATCGGCGGATCGACCAACGCGCCGATCCACCTTGCCGCCATCGCCCGCCACATGGGCGTCGAACTCCCGCTCAAGGACTGGGAGACGGTCGGCCACAAGGTGCCTCTGCTGGTCAACATGCAGCCGGCCGGCGAATATCTGGGCGAGGATTATTACCGCGCCGGCGGCCTGCCCGCCGTCATCAGCCAGCTGATCGACCAGGGCCTGATCCGCGAAGGCGCGATGACCGTCAATGGCAAGACCATGGGCGAAAATTGCAAGGGCGTGGAGATCGAGGATGAAAAGGTCATCCGTCCGTTCGGCCGGCCGCTGAAGGAAGAAGCCGGCTTCCTGGTCCTGACCGGCAACCTGTTCGACGAAGCCGTCATGAAGACCAGCGTCATCAGCGAAGAATTCCGCATGCGTTACCTGTCGAACCCCGACGATCCCGAAGCCTTTGAAGGCCCGGCGGTCGTATTCGACGGTCCCGAAGATTATCACCACCGCATCGACGATCCGTCGGTCGGCATCACCGCCGACACGCTGATGTTCATGCGCGGCGCTGGTCCCATCGGCTATCCGGGTGCGGCGGAAGTCGTGAATATGCGTCCGCCGGCCTATCTGATCACCGAAGGCGTGTCCGCCCTGCCCTGCATCGGTGACGGTCGCCAGTCGGGCACGAGCGGAAGCCCGTCCATCCTGAACGCCTCGCCCGAAGCGGCGGCGATGGGTGGCCTTGCCCTGCTGGAAACCGGCGACCGGGTCCGCATGGACCTGAAGGCCGGCACGGTGAACGTCCTGATTTCCGACGAGGAACTGGAAGCGCGCCGCGCCAAGCTGGTCGCCGAAGGCGGCTTCAAATATCCGGCCTCGCAGACCCCCTGGCAGGAAATCCAGCGCTCGGTCGTGGGCCAGATGAACACCGGCGCCATCCTGGAAGGCGCGGAGAAATATCAGCGCATCGCCCAGACCATGGGCCTGCCGCGCGACAACCACTGATCGCCACTTGAAAGGACGGGGCGGCACGCCATCTGTGTCGCCCCGCCTTCCCTATTTTTGCATCGTCCATGCCGCAAAAGGGTCAGATGCCCGCGGCATGATCGACTAGTCATTCCGACCCCCTTCAGGAGACGACCATGTTCAACGGAGCCATCCTCATCGGCGCGAGCGAGCGCAACGGCGGCGAACCCTTCTACGCCATCAATCCCGCCACCGGCGAAAAGGGCGACGTCGCTTTCTCCAGCGCCATGCCCGCCGAAGTCGAAGAAGCCGCCGCGCTGGCCGACGCCGCGTTCGAAAGCTTTTCGACCCTGTCACCCGACGCCCGCGCGACCTTCATGGAAACCGTCGCCGACAATATCGTCGCGATCGGCGACCTGCTGATCGAAACCGCCATGGCCGAAACCGGCCTGCCGCGCGCCCGTCTGGAAGGCGAGCGTGGCCGCACCGTCGGCCAGCTGCGCCTGTTCGCTTCCTATGTCCGCCTCGGCGACTGGCTGGACGCCACCATCGACAAGGCGCTGCCGGATCGTGCGCCGCTGCCGCG
>JAGVJS010000304.1 GCA_020051025.1 Sphingobium sp.
CGCCACGCCCATGATCAGCGCGGCGATCGCCAACCGGGGCAGGCGGCGGCGCAGCCCTGCGTCGGCGGCGAAATGGCCGCGCTTCACCAGCGTCGTGTAGAGCATGGCGACATTGACGGTGGAGGACAGGGCGGTCGCCAGAGGCGGGCCGATATGGCCCAGGGTCGGGATCATCGCCAGATTGCCGATGATGTTGATGATGATCGAGAGCATGGCGTAGCGCACCGGCGTCTTCGTATCGCCCCGCGCATAATAGCCGGGTGTCAGCACCTTCACGAGAACATAGGAGGGAAGGCCGATCGAGAAGGCTGACAGCGCCCAGCCGCAGCGCATCGCATCCTCTGGCGTAAAGCGGCCATATTGGAACAGGCCGCGCACGATCGGTTCTGCCACGGTCAGGAAGGCGACGGTGGCGGGCAGGGTCAGGAACAGCGCCAGTTCGATGCCGCGATTCTGCGTTTCCATCGCTTCGGCCTCCTGCCCCTTGGACAGCATGCGCGAAATGGTGGGGAGCAGGATGGTGCCAAGGCCAATGCCGATCAGCCCCAGAGGCAACTGGTTCAACCGGTCGGCATAATAGATATAGGTGATGGAGCCAGACGCCAGCAGCCAGCCCGACAGGGCGGTGGAGATCAGCAGGTTGATCTGCGAGGCGCCTGCGCCCGCAGCGGCCGGCAAGATCTTGCGCAGCAATTCGCGAACGTCGCCATCCAGACGCGGGCGCTTGATTTTCATCGACACGCCCGACCGTTTGCAGGCCCACATCAGCCAGAGCAGTTGCAGCGCGCCGCCGATCGTCACCGACATGGCCTGCACCCGCGCCGTTTCATATTCGTCGGCGCCATGGAAGAACCACAGCCCTGCGATCATCGCGACATTGAGCAGGATCGGGGCGGCGGCATTGACCCAGAATTTGTCGAGCGAATTGAGGATGCCGCCCAGCAGCGAGGCGAGAGAGATCAGCGCCAGATAGGGAATGGTGATGCGCGACAAAGTGACGGCGAAGGCGAACTGCTCGGCCGTTGGGTTCTGCCGTGAAAATCCGCCCGACAGCGCCCAGGTGATCGGCCAGGCGGCAGCGATCAGCACGGCCGTGAACAGGATCAATACCGGCAGCAGCACCGCAAGGGCGCGCTCGGCGAAATCATAGCCGGCAGGGAGGCCGCCTTCGCCGGCTGCCTTCTTGTTGAACAGCGGGATGAAGGCGGCGGAAAAGGCCCCCTCTGCAAAGAGGGCGCGGAACATGTTGGGCAGGCGGAAGGCGACGCCGTTGAACGCGTCCGACGCGAAGCCTGCGCCGACATAGCGCGCGGCCAGCGAATCGCGCACCAGCGCCAGCACCCGGCTGGCGAGCGTAAGCCCGCCCACCGAGCCAAGAGCCTTGACCAGTTTCATGCGGCGTCCTTCAACCCCTCCGCGTGATGCGGAGAGGCATTTCTAAATCAAGCGTGGCCGGCCGGCTCGCCTGCGGTCTGCTGCATCTGCTCGGCCTGCTGCATGTAGAGCGAACCGAAGTCGATTGGGTCGAGCAGCAGCGGCGGGAAGCCGCCGTCGCGGATCGCGTCGGCCAGCACGCGGCGAGCGAAGGGGAAGATGAGGCGCGGCGCTTCGGCCAGCATGAAGGGCTGGACCTGCTCTTCGGGCACATTGCGCATGCCGAACAGTGCGGCATAGAGCAGTTCCACGGCAAAGGCGGTGCCCTGCGGTGCGACGGCCTTCACTTCGATCTTCAGCGCGATTTCCAGCACGTCGTCCGCAACGCGCTCGGCGCCGATGTTGAACTGCACGTCAATCTGCGGCTGATCCTGCCACTGGTAGACGGCAGGCGCGTTCGGGTTTTCGAACGACAGATCCTTCACATACTGGCTGATCAGCGCGATCTGCGGCGCGGTGTCGGCGCCATTGCCCAGATTCGTGGTGATGTGGTCGGTTTCCTCAGCCATGTTCTTCCCTTGACTTTCCTCTGGTCCGGCGGCGGGAAGCCCCCGGATATCTCGACCCGCGCGCTTAGCAGGGGCTTTCGGGCAGGGCAATGGCGGTCCCGGCCGGTTTGGGACAAGCCCCTATTTGAAACTGCGTACAAACATGCCTATGTTGGCCGGAACATTATCCCACGCAAAAGGGTATAGCCTTCCGTGTATGTGATCGTCATCCTCGCCATGATCGCCGGTTTTCTGGCGCTGCGGCTCTATTCCGTGCTGGGCAAGCGTACCGGCCACGAGCAGGAGCCTGCGCCGCGCCCCGCCGATGAGCGTACCAAGGTGACTGTGCTGCAACCCGGTCCGGCCGCCCAGAATAGTGGCGATTCGGTGCGCCTGGCCGATGGCCTGATCGGTCCGGGTGCGGAAATTGGCGTCCGCGCCCTGATCGCCGCCGATCGCAATTTCGACGTGCCGCAGTTTGTGGACGGCGCCAAGAGTGCCTACAAGATGGTGCTGGAGGCCTTCTGGCGCGGCGATCGTGACGAACTGGCCTGGCTGTGCGACGACGATGTTCGCGCCTCGTTCGAGGAGGCGATAGCCGGCCGTGAAGCCGACGGCCATGTCCTCGACAACCGTCTGGTTCGCATCGAAAAAGCGCAGATCGTGGAAGCGTCGGTCAATGGCGGTATCGCCGAAGTCGCGCTGCGTTTCGAGGCGGATATCGCCGCCGTCACCCGCGACAAGGATGGCAATGTCATCGCCGGCTCGCTGACCGACGCGGTCGGCACCAAGGATATCTGGACCTTCACCCGCGATATCCGCAGCGCTGATCCCAACTGGAAGCTTAGCGAAACCGACGAAGCCGCATGATCGCGCGTCAGTCGGGAGCAGCGCTGCTTGCGGCGCTGATGCTGTCTGCCTGCGCGGGCGGCGTCATTCC
>JAGVJS010000022.1 GCA_020051025.1 Sphingobium sp.
CGTCCAGATTGCCCGTCGGCTCGTCCGCCAGCACCAGCGCCGGGCGATTGGCCAGCGCGCGGGCCACGGCGACGCGCTGCTGTTCGCCGCCCGACAACTGGCTCGGTCGATGGTCCAGCCGGTGCCCCAGCCCCAGCGACGTCAGCAGCGACTCGGCCCGCGCCTTCGCCGCGCCCATCTCCACGTCGCGGATCACCTGCGGCAGGATGACATTCTCGGTCGCATTGAAATCGGGCAGCAGATGGTGAAACTGATAGACGAAGCCCAGCGCATCGCGCCGCAATCGGGTGCGCCCGTCATTGTCCAGCTTCGCCGCTTCCTCGCCGTCGATGCGGATCGATCCTTCGAACCCGCCCTCCAGCAGGCCAACCGCCTGCAACAAAGTCGACTTGCCCGAACCGGATGGCCCCAGCAGCGCCACAATTTCCCCCGGCCCGACATTCAGGTTCACGCCGCGGAGCACGTCGATAGTCACGCCGCCCTGCGTGAAGCTGCGGGCAAGACCTGTTACCTTGAGGATATCATTCATAGCGCAGCACCTGCACGGGATCGGTATTGGCGGCCTTGAAGGCCGGATAGAGGGTCGCCAGGAAGCTGAACACCAAAGCCATGATGCAGATGACGGTGATCTCCACCGGATCTGCCTTGGACGGCAGGTCCGTCAGGAAGCGGATCGAGGGATCCCACAAATTCTGCCCCGTCACGAACTGGACGAAATTCACCACGCTCTGACGGAAGAAGAGGAAGGTGAAGCCGACGATGATGCCTGTCGCCATGCCCAGCGTGCCGATGGTCACACCCACCGTCATGAAGATTTTCACCAGCCCCACCCGGCTTGCCCCCATCGTCCGCAGGATCGCGATATCGCGCGTCTTGGCGCGCACCAGCATGATCAGCGAAGACAGGATGTTGAACACCGCCACCAGCACGATGATGGACAGCACAACGAACATCGCCACCCGTTCCACCGCCAGCGCCTCGAACAGCGATGCGTTCATCTGCCGCCAATCGGTGACGACAGCGCGGCCGGCGACCTTGCCCGCCAGCGGTTCCAATATCTGGCCGACCTTGTCCGCATTGGCCGTCTCGATCTCGATCATGCCGACCTTGTCGCCCAGCAACAGCAAGGTCTGCGCATCCTCCATCGGCATCACGACCATCGCCTTGTCATAATCATAGACGCCGACTTCGAAGATCGCGGCGACCTGATAGGCGACTTGGCGCGGCACCGTGCCGAACGGCGTGGAGCGACCGGCGGGATTGATGATGGTCAGGCTGTCGCCCAACTGGATGCCCAGATTTTCCGCCAGCCGCGACCCGATGCCGATCTTGCCGCCATTGGCGACCAGATTGTTCATATTGCCGGCCAGAACTTTGCTCTTCAGCGTCTTGTTGCTGCGAATGTCTGGCACGGTCATGCCGCGCACCAGGATCGCCTCCACCCGGCCGTCGAAGGTCGCGAGCAGCGGCTGGTCGATCATCGGCGTGGCGCTGGTGACGCCGGGCGTGGCCTTGGCCTCCTTCAGGATCGACTGCCAGTCGGGCAATCGCCCACCATAGCCCTGCACCACGGCATGACCATTCAGGCCGACGATCTTGTCGAACAGTTCGGCACGGAAGCCGTTCATGACGCTCATGACGATGATGAGCGCGGCGACACCCAGCATGACCGCGACCAGGCTGATGCCGGCGACGAGGAAGATGAACCCCTCGCACTTGCCCGGCAGCAGGTAGCGCTTGGCGATCATGCGTTCGTAACGGGATAGAATCATGTGGCGCGGACGGCCCTTTGATGATGGTTCAGGGGAAGGCTTAGGGATCAGCCGGCATAACGGCAAGCATTGCCCGATTGTTGCATCGCCGCCACAGGGGCGGACTGAAAATCACAGCGCCCCGATTTTGCAAGTGACAGCGGCCTGCGCCAGTCATAGCAAGGCTTCGGAAGCACAGGTGAAAGGCCGTGGTTCAGGGATACTGCATCCCGCTTCGAGCTTAGGGGGCTGAGAAGCGGTTGAGGCAGGCCAAGGGGGAGACGAGCAATCGTCCATTAAGCACCCGGATCATGAAAACATGATCCGGGTGCTTTTTATTTATCCTGTCCTATCCCGCTCTTTTCTTGCATCTTCATGACTGTTCCTGTCCCGCCCTTTAAAAAGGCGCCGACTTTTCGATAGGATCAGGCGCGTGTAACTTAATGTCGCAACCTGCGGGAAATGTGCGAAGTTAAGGCGGCATTTTCCAACAGCATGACGGCTCTTGAAAGCCTGATCGGCGCGACCATATCCACGCTTGTCCGGTCGCCACATGGGGCCGGACATATCATCGCCGGACGCCAATCGGGTCCGGCTGGTTCATCTGCCCTTTGGGAGATTATGACTATGCGTGGTTTCGACCTCACCCCCTATCGCCGCTCCACCGTCGGCTTCGATCGTCTGTTCGACCTGATCGAAAATAATGCCCGGCTGGCGCAGGGCGACAATTATCCCCCCTTCAACATCGAACGCCTGTCGGAAGACCGCTATCGCGTGACGCTGGCCGTCGCCGGCTTCCGGCCGGAGGAAATCGACATCACCGCCCAGCAGAACCTGCTTCAGGTGATCGGACGCAAGGATGACGCCTCATCGGCGGATCGCTCCAAATTCCTTCATGTCGGCATCGCCAATCGCAGCTTCGAACGTCGCTTCGAACTCGCCGATTTCGTCCGCGTCGAAAAAGCCGACCTGGCCGATGGCCTGTTGACGATCGAACTGGTGCGCGAAGTGCCCGAAGCCATGAAGCCCAAGAAGATTGCCGTCAACGGCGGTCAGCTGGTCGACATCAACAAGGACCGCGACGCCGCCTGATCACGGCTTCGATACAATGAAGAAGGGCGCGCGCCGCAAGGTCCGCGCCCTTTTTATTCGGCCTGTGGGTAAGCGTCAGATTTCGACCTGACTGCCCAGTTCCACGACGCGGTTCGTAGGCAGACGGAAAAACTCCATCGCGCTTTCCGCGTTGCGCAGCATCCAGGCAAAAATCTTCTCCCGCCACAGCGGCATGCCCGGCTTGGCAGACGGCAGCAGCGTCTGGCGCGCCAGGAAGAAGCTGGTGTCCATCATCTTGAACGCCTGCCCGCAGCCGGTGACATTCTTGAGCGCGGCGGGCACGTCCGGCTCCTGCATGAAACCATATTGCAGCACCATGCGGAAAAAGCCCCGGCCCAGATCCTCCAGCTTGCACCGGCCGTCATCCTCGACCACCGGCACATTCTTGATCTTCACGGTCAGCAGGATGACCCGCTCGTGCAGCACTTTGTTATGCTTGAGGTTATGGAGCAGCGCATGGGGAACCCCGTCAGGGGTCGAGGTCATGAACACCGCCGTACCCGACACCCGCACCGCGCTATTGGCGGCGGATGCCACGAACACCGGGATCGGCATCGCCGCTTCACGCAACCGGTCCTGCACCAGCCGCCGTCCGCGCGACCAGGTGGTCAGCAGGGTGAAGACGATGAAGCCGATCAGCAGCGGGAACCACCCGCCATCGGGCACCTTGGTCAGGTTCGCGGCCAGATAGGCGCCGTCGACCAGATAGAAGATCGTCAGCAACGGCGCGGCATAATACCATTTCCAATGCCACAGACGGTACAGCACCACCGTCAGCAGGACATTGTCAATGAACATCGCCCCTGTCACTGCAATGCCATAGGCTGCGGTCAGGTTGGACGATGTCTGGAATACCAGCACCAGCAGGATGACCATGATCATCAGCCCCCAGTTGATCAGGGGGATGTAGATCTGCCCGGCAGTCGATGCGCTGGTATGTTCGATCCGCAGACGCGGCATGAAGCCCAGCTGGATCGCCTGCTGCGTGACGGAAAAGGCACCGGATATCACCGCCTGGGACGCGATGATCGCGGCCAGCGTCGCCAGGATGATCAGCGGTAACTGCCCCCATTGGGGCGCGAGATTGTAGAAGGGGCTGTGCAGCGCCGCTGCGCCCTCGCGAAACAGCAATGCGCCCTGCCCCATATAGTTGAGCATCAGCGCCGGCAGTACGAAGGCGAGCCAGGACACGCGAATCGGATTGCGCCCGAAATGCCCCATGTCGGCATAAAGCGCCTCGGCCCCGGTGACCGCCAGCACAACCGCCCCCAGCGCCAGGAAGGCAGGCAGCGGATCGGTGACAAAGAACATCACCGCCCAATAGGGGTTGAAGGCGTAGAGGATGCCCGGCGTCTTGATGATCGAAATCACGCCCAGCGCGGCGATCGTGATGAAATAGGTCAGCATGATCGGGCCGAAGAAAGCTGCGACCCGGTTCGTGCCAAGACCCTGTATCCAGAACAGGCCCAGCAGAATGACGATCGCGATCGGCAGGATCGCCGGTGCCAGTGCGGGATTGTAGACGGTCAGGCCCTCGACCGCCGACAGCACCGACACGGCCGGCGTAATCATCGAGTCGCCGTAGAACAGCGCCGTGGCGAACACGCCCAGCAGCACGATGCCGCGCGACCAGCGCTGCGTCTTGGTCTGACCGTTGATCAGCGCCAGCAGCGCCAGGCTGCCGCCCTCGCCCTTGTTGTCCGCCCGCATGATGATGCTGACATATTTCAGCGTAACCACCAGCATCATCGACCAGAACATCAGGCTGATGACGCCCAATATATGGGCGGGATCCAACGTCAGATGATGATGACCGTTGAAGGTTTCGCGGAAGGCATAGAGCGGACTGGTGCCGATATCGCCAAAGACGATGCCGATCGCACCCACAACCAGCTTTACCGTGGCCTTTTGCCGCGCATGTCCGTGACCGCCCTCTTCCTCATGGGAAGCCGTAGCGGCGTTGGGAAGGAGGTCAGCCATGAAGGATCATGCTCGTATCGACA
The DNA here is from genome assembly GCA_020051025.1 of Sphingobium sp. Taxonomy (GTDB): domain Bacteria; phylum Pseudomonadota; class Alphaproteobacteria; order Sphingomonadales; family Sphingomonadaceae; genus Sphingobium. The sequence goes on from JAGVJS010000022.1 coordinate 4,868, forward strand.
CCCAATAGGGGGCGCGTGGCGGAATAGCCCGCACGACCCCTGTAAACCGCCGCGCCCTATCACGGCTCCTATGAGCGTGCAATGCGGACGCTGCACCGCGTCATTGGGCCGGAGACGTGCCCGTAGCCAACATGGCGTCGATACGCGCGATGCCGGCTTCCAGTTCCGCCTTCACCTTGCTGCCCGCCGGCGCACTCTCTGCCAGCGGCGCCCACAGATCGCGCGCCGCCTGCAATTGGCCATTGCGAACCAGTGCAAGGCCGTAGAAATAGCGCGGTGCTGGCCCTTCCGGATCGAGCGCGAGCGCGCGCCGATAGGCAAACTCGGCGCCGGGCGACACGACGCCATCGGCATGGGCGATCAACGCATTGCCCAGCCCCAGCCACAGATTGGCGTCATCCGGCGTGGCGCGCAGCCCCGATAGCAGCACATTGGCCGCTTCCCTGGTCTTGCCTTGCCGCGCCAGCCCATCGGACAGCAGCATCCACTGCGCCGCCGGCCCGAATCGCTCGGCGGCGACGTTCCGATCATCGAGGTATATCGCCACGCGCTGGCGCAAATGCCCGAGGGCGGCAAGGTCGTGACATTGGTCGGTCTGCAGCCCGATCATCCTGATCGCGATGTGCGC